>JADFXJ010000084.1 GCA_015233615.1 Nitrospirota bacterium | reverse complement strand
TGCAATGCCTCTTTGAATCGGTCTAAAACAGTTTTCAATTCGGGTCTCCTCTATTGGTTATTATACTATAAAGCCAAACCTTATACAAGATGTCCCTCATAATCTTTCCCGTTCGGGATGTTTTTCATGAGCTTCTGTCAGCCGGTACGGGCCTTTTCTGCCCTCTATTGCAGAAGGATGATGGAACCGTACCCCCGTCGATGCTGCCAGTTTTTCGATTTGACATTGATTGTGCCTAATGTTATTATTTATTATTGTTTGATGATCGGATGAGTGGAATAAGCAATATTGCACGCAAACAAAAAGCGGGAGTACAAGATGCCTGAAGTAAAACTTATAGAACTGCCAACCCTGCTTGCCAGAGCCGACGCTTCAAGGAAGATTGTAAACGGCAAGCTTAATTTGGAAACGAAAACTGCATTTGGCCAATATATGACCCCTGCGGCAGTCGCTTCGTTTATGGCTTCGCTGTTCCCTCTGCAACCTGAGACAAAGGTAAGGCTCTTAGACCCGGGGGCGGGAGTTGGCAGCTTGACATCCGCATTTGTCGCGCATTTAAACGAAAGTTCCCTGCCGTACGAAATTGACGTCGATGCTTATGAAATTGATCCCGTCATGCGACCATATTTGAAAAAAAATCTTGCCTTATGCAAGGTAAGCACCGAACAACGTGGAGGCAGCCTTTCCTGGCAAATCATCAGCGATGATTTCATAATAGACGCTTCGAAACACATTTCATCAACCGGTGGCTTATGGGCGGAAGAAATAAAAAAGTATACGCACTGCATAATGAATCCTCCCTACAAGAAGATTTCCAGTGCATCCCGCCATCGCGGCTGTTTACATAGCGTAGGAATCGAAACGGTCAATCTCTACCCGGCGTTTGTGGCGTTGTCGCTGTCCCTAATGGAAACCGGCGGCTGTCTTGTCGCTATTATCCCGCGCAGCTTTTGCAACGGCCCTTATTACCGTCCCTTCAGGGAGTTTGTGCTGGAACGTTCAGCAGTTCTGCGCATTCACCTGTTTACGTCCCGAAATAAGGCTTTTAAGGAAGACAACGTACTGCAGGAAAACATCATCATAATGCTTGAGCGAGGTGGTGAGCAGCACGAGGTTACGGTGTCAACTTCAACGGATGCCAACTTCACGGACATCGCCACCGCTGTTTATCCCTTTGATCATATCGTACGGACTAATGACCCGGAGATATTCATTCATATCCCGATATCGCCTGGAAAAGACTTCATTGATATTTCGAAATCAATCCGGTTGTCTTTGGATGATCTTGGGATTCAAGTCTCCACGGGGCCTGTCGTGGATTTTCGTCTGAAAGAACACCTGCGAAATATGCCGGGAAAAAATACAGTGCCACTGCTTTATCCATGCCACTTTTCACGCCAATCGATAGAATGGCCGCAAGCCCGCGGGAAAAAGCCTAACGCGGTCCTTCTCAATCATGAAACGAAGAGATGGCTGTATCCCAATGATTTTTACACCGTTGTTCGCCGGTTTTCGTCAAAGGAGGAAAAAAGGCGGATTGTCGCAAGCGTGGTAGACCCGGGCGTTTTTCAGGGAGCTGAACTAATTGGTTTCGAAAACCATCTGAATGTGTTTCATGAAGGCAGGAAGGGGTTACCGGAAGTTCTTGCTAAAGGCCTGGCGGTTTTTCTCAACTCAACTGTAGTCGATGATAACTTCAGGAGGTTCAGTGGGCACACTCAGGTAAACGCTACGGATCTAAAGCTTATGAAATATCCAGGCCGGGAAGACTTAACGGAACTCGGCAAATGGGCGATGCGGCAAGACGATCTTACCCAGGGTATGATTGATGAACAGGTGGAGAAAATCTCAGAGTGAATACGGCCAATAATCATCAGCATATAACGGATTCAATGCCAGGTGCGTTGGTAGTCCTTGGGGGGCGTTGCGGGGGCGCTCCCCCGCAGAAGGGGTAGCGTAAGGACGCGTCTTTTGCGGCCGAAGCGAGGGGAAGGCTTTCCCCTCCTCATCTTTTGTACTTGTATTACTTTTATGTGTGCGACTTGGTATCAGGTTTTTATGGCATACTTCGCTTTCTTCAGTTCTTCAATGATGTCGTACTTAATTTCGTCAATGCTTTTATCGAATTTCTTGTAGATCCATCCGTGGATGTCGCTCGGGAGCGAGACATCGCCGGTATACAGACAACAAACGCGAGACCTACCTAACTTTCCTACAAAGTAGCCGAACTCGAAGATCACGTTTGGTCTTGCCCTGTATTCCGTCTTGCGTTGATCGTCGGGCTTGCTTGCCTCTGCCTTCAGATACGCAATCTCGTCCGGGGTCAACAGAATGAATGCATAGCCAACGTCGCTGTGTTTCTCAAACTTTTCTATAACCGTCAGCCCTTCATCGGCTTGTCGATGAAGAACGACTGGCTCAAGGCCAATCTTGTTGAGAAAGATTTCCAAGTTTGTCTTGGCAATCTCATCGTGCCCGTGTACGACAAAGATCTTTCGACTGTGAGCAACTGGCGCTTGTTCAGTGATGGCCTCTGATGATTCGGTGGAAAGCGCTTCAATCAATGGAAAGAGTTCCAACCGTCCAATAATGGATTCGAGCCGATGGATTTTTATGTCGATCTTTTTATATAGCTGATCAGTCTGGTTGTTAAACACTTGCCATTGAGGCGTGTTCGTCGTGTCTATATACCGATTGTATTCTCTAGCGAGCGCTTTGGTGTTAAACATTTGTTTGAGGAGGTCGGTATTGTAGGCGTCCCAAATGTCGAACTTCCTCCTGGTAACTTCAAATCCCTGTTGGGATAACCCCAAGGAGGACCCTGACGAACCAAAAAGCTCTTCAATAAACTGGTCATCAGGCTGTAGAGTGCCAATTTGCGTTTGCTTGGGTTTGATTATGATCTCCTTGCCTTTCTCAATCCGATCTTGCAGTTGAGCCTTCGCTTCTTCTCTCGGCTTGGTGAGTTCAGGAAGTCGTTTTTGCTCGGTTGTTGGGTTTTGCGCCACAGGTGCTCCTCCTTGAATAAATCGTCTACATCATTATCACGATCCGTATAACATCCGAAATGTAATATTATTCGATCTCAAAAGCGAATACACAGTTTTTGCTCACTTCTAAAAATGCTATCATACTGATCTTGTTTTTTACAAGTGGTAAATAGAACCTAAATCCACCATCAAAATATATCGTGGCAAAGTTAAGTAGTAACAGCGTTCCTTATAAAGGATATTGTATAATAAATGCCGGATAAGATATTCATTAAAAGGAGCCTATGCTGACAATGAGGATTCGGTGCAATGTACCGCCAGATCGGACAATTACCCTGAAACTGCCTGATCAGGTAGAAGCCGGTCCACATGAACTGGTGTTGGTTGTGGACAAAGTGGGATATCGGAAAGATATTGTCACAGATGCCGAAACGCTGATGACATTCTCAGGGGCAGTGCCATCATTCTCAGGTGTTGATGGCGTACAATATCAGCGCTCACTCAGAGATGAATGGGCATAATGATGATGAAAATGTATAGATATGAAATGATCGTTTACCGTAGTGATGAAGATAACGCCTATATCGCCGAAGTGCCGGAACTGCCAGGCTGTATGGCTGATGGCGCTACGTATGAGGAGGCCATAAAGAAGGCTCGGGTGGTGATTTCTGAATGGATCGAGACGGCTCGGCAACTCAATCGGGAAATACCCGAGCCGAAAGGGAAGCCGGCATACGCATAGATATGGCACTGAAACCCTGGTATAAAGTCGTCAAACCCCGAACGGACCTGAGAGAGTGCCTGGCAGTTGGGCGGAGGTGACGCTTACAAAATCACGGAAAAGTTCGATGAGGAAGGAAGGTCTCCGGAAGGCGACACAATAGCCGGGCTGTTTTCCAGGGAGAAGCCGACGTTAATTCTCATAGAGGAATTACTGAATTACGTGAGCCGGTATAGAGACCCCGGTATGTCTTCGCAGCTTTATAATTTCCTGCAAAACCTGACGGAGGAAGCAAGGATTTGTGACAATGTAGTAGTTGCAGTGTTTATCCCTGCCTCCGAGCTTGAGATGAATCCCGAAGATCAGGCCGACTACTCTAGGTTTAAGAAGATGCTCGACCGTCTGGGGAAAGCGGTTATCATGTCCGCGGAAGATGAAGTATCCGACATAATCGGCAACGTCGAGACGGTTATCGAGACGCTGACGGAGGCCTGCTATTTCCTTTCCGTCGAGAAGACCAGGTATCGTTTCAGTCTTTTCAGTCTTTAGCCTAATCTGAACAAGCTTCTTGCCGACCGCAGGGCAATCATTCAGTTGCCGGTAATCGAAGAAAGGGTCAAGTATGAAGTTCAGTATATCTTTTCCATCAAAATGGCTAACCTGCCGTATATGGAAATAATCTTTTTCCCGGAAAAGAGCATTCAGGTTGCCGATAGGGCGGTGCTGACCTTTGTGGTGCTTTCCCAATATGCCACGGGCAACGGTTTGAAACTCACTCTTAAAGTCGAGATCGACTCATCGGAAGGTGTGTCAAAACAGAAAGTTGAAGACACAAAGGTTGCCCTGAAGGAACCGGGACTGGACAACAAGATAGACACTGAATAGTTGATGAAAGTCGGGTTATAAGTTCTCATAACAGGATAATTTTGGCTTGAAGTCGCTGCGCCTTAATACTCCCCCGAAACCTGCAAAAATAATTCTGTTACATTATAAAACACGCTTATGATATAATTTTTATAATGTCATAGCTTTCTCTTTAATCTTATATAATTGGCGTTGCATATCTTAAGGATGCTAAATTATACTTTTGCTTTTATCATTTTTTACTCAAAAAGTCGAAAATCGCATATATTTATGATTTTAGAAGAGATAATTCAGTTTTTACGGAAGGTGCCGCCCTTTCAGTTTCTTGGCGACGGGGCGCTCTCCGCCGCAGTTAAGGGTATGGCTGCGGAATTTTACCCTAAAGGTACGGTAATCGTCAGAAAAGGCGATACGGCAGTGGATTATCTGTTTGTTATAAGAAAAGGCGGGGCAAAAAGATCGTTGGATTACGAAGGAGAAGAGATATTGGTCGACTACAAGGGTGAAGGTGACATAATCGGTTACCTTTCTCTTTTTGGCGAGGACGTGCCGTGGGCCGACGTTACGGCTATCGACGACACGATATGCTATCTGATGAGAAAGGACGAGATAAAAAAACTCATCGATACGGACGACGAGGCAAGGAAACTGTTTTCGAAGTCTTTTTTGAATCCCGTTACCAACGATGCCGTAAATGAAGTCCAATACAAGCATTTCACCTACAGTTGCGGGGACAAAATTCTCTTTACTACCAAAGTGGGAGATATAGTACGGAGGAATCCATCGACGGCCCCACAGGTCATATCCATCAGAGAAGCGGCCTGTATTATGACGGAGAAACGCACGGGTTCCCTAATCCTCCTGAATGAGCAGGGTGCTCCCATCGGCATCGTTACCGACAGAGACATGCGGGATAAAGTGGTCTCACGGGACAGGGACATAAACGAGCCGATTCACACTATTATGAGTCTTTCCCTGATCAGAGCGGACGCCGGGGAGTATTGTTATGAGGCTATACTGAAAATGATTAGGTATAACGTCCACCACCTCCTCGTGATGAAAGAAAAACGTCTCTGGGGCATACTTACCAACCACGACCTGATGCTCTTGCAGGGCACCTCCCCGCTGGCCATAGTAAAGGACATCGAGACTCAGTCCTCGGTTAACGGACTCATCCACGTTTCCGGCAAAATAAACGGTATTTATAACGTGCTCCTTAGCGAGGGAGCCAGATCAGGCAACGTTCTGAGAATCATCACCGAAATAAATGACAGACTCGTAAGGAAAGTTATCAGGCTTGCCGAAAACGAACTTGGCCTACCTCCCGTGCCCTTTGTCTGGATTGGATTTGGCAGCGAGGGCAGGAAAGAACAGACGTTTAAAACCGATCAGGACAACGCAATTATCTATTACGATCCCATAAACGAAAACGAAATTTTGGCCGCTCGAAAGTATTTCTCACGTTTTTCGGTATTCGTCCGGGATGGCCTGTTCAAGGTCGGCTTTCCCCCGTGCCCTGCCGGCTATATGGCTTCCAATCCCGTGTGGTGCCAACCGCTGAAAACCTGGAAAAAGTACGCCGCCAATTGGACTGCCACACCTACGGCGGAGGCCGTCCTCAATACAGTAACCTTATTCGACTGCAGAGCGATTTACGGAGACGAAAACCTCGAAGCGGCGTTCAGGGATCACCTTCAGTCACGCGTAACGGATAACAGACTTCTATTGGGTAGCGTGGCAAACCTTTCCATTAAAAACGCTCCGCCTATCGGCTTTCTCAAGGCCTTCGTAGTCGAAAAAAGCGGCGAGCACAAGGACGAGCTAAACCTTAAGGTCAAGGCAATAGCACCAATAGTCGACGTGGCAAGGCTTTTTGCCCTTGAAAAAGGGATAAGTGTAACCTCCACACTGGAGCGCATAGAGGCACTTGCGGATACCCACGGCATAGTAAAGGAATATGCCGAAGAACTTATCCATGCCTTCGAGTTTATAATGCTCTTGAGAATCCAGCACCAGTACGAAAAAATAAGAAACGGCTTGCAACCGGACAACTTTATCAGGCCCGATAAACTGACAAATCTTCAGAAAAGAACCGTAAAAGAGGCATTCCAACTCATATCAAGGATACAGGACATGGTGATAGAACTGTACAGGGAAATGATATGGTAAATGGTATGGTAAAAAGTTGGAACAGGTTTTTCAATCGCAGCAAGGGCACAGCAGAGCTTAACGCTCCGATTAAATCCACGGCCTTTGTGTCGGTTGACCTGGAGCTTACGGGCCTTGACGATAAACGCGACTCCATTGTCTCTATAGGAGCCGTAAAGATGGCCGGCGGCAAGATTTTGCTTACGGAGTCCTTTTACATGCTCGTCAATCCAAAAATCGCCTTTTGCGGCCCAAGCGTTACTATTCACGGCATTACCCCGGCAGACGTTTGCTCGCAGGAGGGGATAGAGAAAGTTTTACGGGAATTCATCGACTTCTGTGGCAGCGACGTGGTTGTCGGGCACTGCGTGGAAATTGACCTGGCTTTTTTGGGCAGGGAAACCAGAAAACTCACGGGAAAGCCCTTTACAAACCCATTTATAGACACGCTGGCCCTTTACGGTTGGCTTACGAGCAGACATTACCCCATCGGTTGTAGTTCACGCGCTTGCGGAAACTCTTCGCTCTACGAAATCGCTAAACATTTTGCCATACCAGCGACAATCGCACATAACGCCATAATGGACGCCTACATAACGGCCCAGCTTTTTCAACGGTTTATTTCCGAGTTGTCAAACTACGGCGTGAAGAACGTTGGCGATTTATTGAGGATTGGCAATCCATCGAAAGGAGGTATCGACTCAATAACATCGGGAGAAATCTATAATTTCTAATTTAATACCAGTTTAATATCAGCTTGCCAATTAGTATCGATTAGTATCTACTAAATATCCGGTTAACTCTGTACTTCAGTAAAATTACGAAAAGGAGAATCAAAAATACATGGCAGAAAACAAAACAAGCTACAACTTTAAAGACGACGCAGACTTTAAAAAGCTGTCCGGACAGAAAAAAGCCATATCATTAGTCCTAACCATCCTGGAACTGATCTTTTACTTCGGTTTCATCGGTCTGATAGCCTTCAACAAACCTTTTCTATCGTCCATGCTCACGGAGCGGATTACCATAGGCATACCCATAGCCGTTGGCGTCATACTGATGTCCTGGGTATTGACCGGTATTTACGTGCGTTGGGCAAACAACACCTACGACGTGCTCGTAAAAAAAGTAAAAGATAAGGTTGGAGGGTAAACATGACACAGACTATCATCGGACAGGTTCATCCGGTTTCCATAGCTTTTTTCTTTCTGTTTATCGTAAGTACGCTGGGCATTACCTATTGGGCTGCAAAACGCACGAGAACGACGAAAGAGTTTTACGCGGCGGGTAGAAACATTACCGGATTTCAGAACGGCCTGGCACTGGCCGGAGACTACATGAGTGCCGCGTCATTTTTAGGGATCGCCGGTCTGGTTTCGACGAAGGGTTACGACGGTTTAATCTACTCGGTGGGATGGCTCGTTGGATGGCCAATAGTAATGTTTCTTATAGCCGAGCCGCTCCGTAACTTAGGCAAGTATACCTTTGCCGACGTTGTCGCCTACAGACTCAAACGCATGCCTATCAGGACGTCGGCTGCCGCAGGGTCACTCGTTACCGTGCTATTTTACCTGATTGCCCAGATGGTAGGGGCGGGCACACTGATAAAGCTGATGTTCGGGCTTCCTTATGAGTTGGCTATAATCGTGGTAGGCTGCCTGATGATAGCCTACGTTATCTTTGGCGGAATGCTCGCCACCACGTGGGTGCAAATAATAAAGGCCGTGCTCTTGCTTGGAGGTGCCACCATACTCGTAATCCTTACCCTCGCCCAATTCGGATTTAATTACGGTGCTCTTTTTGGCGCTGCCGCCGCAAAATACGGACCGGAATTCCTTCAGCCGGGCGGCCTCGTTACAAGCCCGGTAGACGCTTTCTCTCTGGGACTTGCCCTCATGTTCGGTACCGCCGGACTTCCTCACATACTCATGAGGTTCTATACGGTACCCGACGCCAGGGAAGCAAGAAAATCGGTCTTTTACGCCACCGGCTTCATCGGGTACTTTTACATACTGACGGTAACTATTGGCTTTGGCGCCGCAGTGCTGGTAGGCAAGAAAATTATAACCGGTATAGACAAGGGAGGCAACATGGCGGCCCCTCTTTTAGCCGAAGCCCTCGGCGGCCACGTGTTTCTCGGCTTTTTGGCCGCAGTCGCCTTTGCAACAATTTTAGCGGTGGTAGCGGGATTAACCCTGGCCGGTGCTTCGGCTCTGTCTCACGACCTTTACGTGGGCGTCATAAAAAGAGGCCGGTCCAATGAAAAGGATGAGGTAAAAGTTGCTAAAATCGCCACAATCGGCCTTGGCGTATCCGCAATGCTCCTTGGCATACTGTTTAAGGGCCAGAACGTGGCCTTCATGGTAGGCCTTGCCTTTGCCGTGGCCGCCAGCGCAAACTTCCCAGCTCTGCTCATGTCTATAATGTGGAAAAAATTCTCCACCAAGGGTGCCGTAGCCAGCATATGGACGGGGTTGATACTGGCAACCGGGCTCATAGTCATAAGCCCGACGGTGTGGGTAGACGTAATCCACTCAAAGGAAAAGGCCGCCGTGGAAAAGCAGATAAGCGAGGCCGAAACACAGTCGAAGGCAAAGATGGAAGCACTCGAAAAGTCTAAGGCTACGGCAGCCGACACTAAAACTATATCCGCGGCTATATCCGCGGAAAAACCCCTGCTTGTCTCAAAGAAAAAAGAGATAAACTCTCAAATGCCTAAGGCTCCGTTTCCTCTCAAAAACCCCGCCTTCATATCCATGGGTGCAGCTTTTTTAATAGGCATTCTGATATCGCTCATGTTTCGCGAACGCGAAGCCGAGGAAAAATTCGAAAATGAAAAGCTAAGGACTTATATTGGCATTGGTGCGGAATAGCTTTCCTCTTCGTAGTATTTTCCCAGTCTTGTTTTGATCGACGGGGAGAAGGATAAACGGTCCTTCTCCCCGTTATAGCTTTTAAACCGCCGATCCTATTCAAGCCCTATTATAATTCTCCTCCATACCGGTTCGAGATTCTTTAAAACTCCCCTCCTTTATAAGGAGGGGTGCCCGTAGGGCGGGGTGGTTGTTTCCCAAACTCTCCTCTTGTTCTGTTTAACAAATAATCTAATGATTCAAATACAAGTTTATTTTCAAACCTTAACACCTTAACCCCATAATACTGTAAAAACAGATCTCTTTCATGGTCATACACTGCTCGGGTTGCATTATTAACCACCCCGTCAGACTTCGTCTGACACCCCTCCTTATAAAGGAGGGGAGCTGGAGCTGGAGCTTAAGCTACTGGAATCTCAAACTCCACTTGCTATTTTTTAGCCGTAATTATGGCGGATGTTTGAAAGATGAGCGGCACCACATTGATATCAGAAAAATGATTTGCGCCTAAAGCTTTGGTCAGGTTATCCCCCCACCTTGTTTCGTTCAAAAGTGCCGGAAGTTCACGAAAGGCTATCTCCCACTCGGGATATTTCCACGCTCCATAGGTTTGCAAAAACTTGAATTGAAGCTTCCAGAGGGCGGCGTAGGCGGGATTCGTTGGACGAGTAAGTTCATGCATGATGAGCACCCCGCCCTTACGGAGCATTCTCTTTGCGTTAGATACCAGGCGATCAAGGTCGGCATACTTGGCCAAATAAGAAGAAGTTATACAATCGACGCTCCCCTCTTCAAAAAGGACGTCCTCCGCGCGGCCTAAAATAAACTCGACATTGCTTAACCGTAAGTCACGAGCTTTCTCTCCGGCAATGGTTAGGTATTCGTCCCGAAGCTCGACGCCAATCACGCGACATCCGGGAAACCGCATGGCAATCCGGAGAGTCAGAATACCGGTGCCGCAGGCTTGATCGATGATTTTGTCCGAATCTTCGGGTATCATACTTAGAATTTTCTTTTTCCACCGAGCATCAAAACCCAGCGTACTCAGGCGGGCAATAGAATCATAAGTGGTACCGTTGCCCGTAAAAAAACGTTCCGCTAACTGCGCTGCATCTTTCATGGCGTTTCCCGCTCCATTTCAATCGATACGTTGTCCGTATTGGAATATCATACAGCATCGTGGTATAATAATGCCTGACGTTTTGTTTTTCTCTTCATGTTTATCTAACTTTGAAGGGTGTCATGCGCCGTCGTTCCTTAGAGTTGCGAAGAACTTAACGACCTCAACGAGGCCGTTGCCGATTATAAAAACTTAAAACCGATTAATAAGTTGGGTCAAACACGATCATGGTCGCAGTCTATCTTAACCGCATCGCAACGGCCGTACCCGAAAATGATATTCATCGTAAGTTTGTCGATAGCGCACCATTAATGTTAGGCGGTGAGCGAACGCGCGCTTTATTTAATCGCATGGCGTCCCGATCCCGGATTGAGCATAGATACTCATTTCTTAAACCAATATCCGATACAAAGCAGATCGACGGCGAAGGTTTCTACACGTTCGGCTCTTTTCCGGACACAAAAACACGAATGCAATATTATGAACGCCATGCCTTCAGCCTGGCGCAAAAGACTCTGGATAAGCTTGGACTGCCGGGCATTACGGACGGCATCACGCATCTTATTGTAACGTCATGCACCGGCTTTTATGCCCCGGGTCTCGATCTTCAAATTGTGCAACATTATGGCCTTAAAGCGTCCACCGAACGCACCGTCATTGGGTTTATGGGATGCAACGCCGCCCTTAACGCCCTGAAACTGGCGCATCACATTGTGCGCTCGGAGGCAACCGCAAATGTTCTGGTTGTCAATCTGGAGCTATGCACGCTGCACTTGAAGGAAACACAAGATTTGGAGCAGCTTCTTTCATTTCTTATCTTCGCAGACGGCTGTGCGGCCGGCCTTGTTTCTGCGGAGCCGTCAGGACTTGAACTTCAAAGGTTCGGTTCAACAATTCTGGCGGATAGCGGTGAGCAAATTACATGGCGGGTTGGGGAGTCCGGCTTTGATATGTTTCTATCCGGGCAGATTCCGGCAAGCATTGCAAACGGGCTCCCGCCTCATCTTTGTTCCATTGTCGATGGACGACCGGTGGAGGAAATCAAACATTGGGCAGTCCATCCGGGAGGGCGCACCATTGTTGATTCCGTGCAGAAGACTCTTGGACTCTCCGGGGATAGCTTGATCTCATCCCGCAAAATCTTGAGGCTGTTTGGCAACATGTCTTCGGCTACGATCATGTTCGTTCTTCAGGACATGATGCAACGAGGCGGGCTATTCGGCTCCGGCTGCGCCCTGGCATTCGGACCCGGCGTGACGATAGAAAGCATGCTCTTTCAACTTGCGGGTACCGGAGGATGAGCACGGTAAGCTTTGCACGACGCAACACAGGTCCCGAACTCATGGATACGCATCCGTTCAGCTTTGAGGAATTTCGGTCTTATCTTCGTGAATTGGAGCGAGTCAACCGGTGGACCCTGGCTTACAGACCCACGCTACACTGGTTGAAACGGGCGTTGGCCGTTATTAATAAGCGCCGGTGCCTTTCAATTCTGGATGTTGGAAGCGGAAATGGTGACATGTTGCGCCAAATTTGGAAATGGGCGCAAAGACGGGGTGTTGACGTGGAGCTTACCGGCGTCGATTTCAACCCCCGGGCTAAGAAGGCCGCGGAAGAAGCAACACCCACGGGCGCCCCAATACGTTTTGAAACCGCAAATGTATTTGATTTAGCCCCGGCGAATCCGTTTGATTTTATCATCTGTTCGCTTTTCACGCACCACCTGACGGACGAGCAGAACGTGCGTTTTCTCCGATGGCTGGATGATCATGCCCTGCACGGCTGGTTTATCAACGATTTACACCGCCACCCTTTGCCGTACGCTTTTATAAAATATGCGGCCCGTTTCCTGCGCCTCAATCCATCGGTACGGTATGACGCACCGCTCTCCGTTGCGCGAGCCTTTACCGCTGCCGATTGGCAACGCCTGCTAAAGAAGGCGGAAATTCCCTTAACCCAAACCAGAATAAGCCGGTGGTTTCCGTTTCGGTATTGTGTGACGCGTTTTAAGTCGTAAAAACGCAGGTGGTAGCCAAAAGCTAGTGTCATGTCAACGGTGATTTGACGCATTCCGGTTCAAGACCCTTGCCGATGTCACATTTCTACGTGGAAATCCGGGCGAGAATTTTTTGCCGAAGGCATTTACTTTACTCTTGACATCCTGAGTAACATGTGTTACATTATATTATCATGTTACATGATTATGCAAATATCGAGTGGTTGCTTTTCTTTTACAGTGCTCCTGCAAAGCCCGTTAACAACAGGATAAGGGTATGGCGAAAGCTGGCAAAGGCCGGAGCGGTACAGCTTAAAGACGCCGTGTACATATTACCTTTCACTAATGAACACTATGAGTTTTTCCAATGGTTGACGTCCGAGGTTATGTCTATGCATGGAGACGCCTTGTTTATAAGGGTTAGTCGAATCGAAACACTAACCAACAGCGAAGTAGTAGGTTTGTTCAACCAACAAAGAAAGAGAGATTACGATGCTATCGATAAAAACCTCGAAGAGGTGGAGATAAAATTAAGCGGCATTAAAATGGGCACCGGGGGGGGGAACAATAAAAAGTTGTCGGACATATTTAATAAGTGCGTAAAAGAGTTTGAGGAGATTAAGAAAATAGAATTTTTCCCGCGCGAAATAATCCGGGAAAAAGATAACTTGACTCATAAAATCGAAACCATAAGAAAAAGCATTTTAGATTTATCAGGTATGAGTGAAAAGAATACCGCTTTGCTCTCAATCCCATTAAGAAGGGCAGAAGACTACATCGGAAAGATATGGGTTACGAGAGAATCGCCATTTGTGGACAGAATGTCATGTGCATGGTTGATAAAAAAATTCATAGACGGCAACGCCGGCTTCGAGTTAAGACGGGAAAGAGATATAACCGATACGGATAAAAATGTGGTTACCTTTGACGTTAGAGGTGGAGAGCTTACTCATATTGGTAACATGTGTACTTTCGAGGTGTTTGTCAAATCCTTTGGACTAAAAGACAGAGTCATTAAAAGGATTGCAGAGATTGTACATGAAATAGATATAAGGGATGACGAATATAGGAATCCCGAAACGGCAGGCGTAGAAGAAATTCTGACGGGCATCAAAAAAACTTCGAAAGATGATATGGAAGCTATGGAAAAGGGAATTGCTATCTTCGAAATGTTATATGCGGCACAAGCACGGTAGAAAGATAAATGGAGATCGTAAGGTAATGAGTATAAGCTCCGATTCTCATAGCAATTTAATGTCCGCGCTGAAAGTGATCACTGTATGTCTGGCCATCTGGCTAACTCCAACGATAATGATAGGTATATGGACGGGATGGAACAGTATATTTATTGACATCGCGGTACTTTTCAGTAAGGCGGCGGTTTTGTCCTTCGGTGGAGCTTATGCCGTGCTATCATATATAAGCCAACAGGCGGTGATGCATTATCATTGGATCGGAGCCGAACAAATGATAGACGGTCTTGGTTTGGCCGAAACCACTCCGGGTCCGCTGATTATGGTAACCGAGTTTGTGGGATATATAGCTGCGTACACTAGGGCCAAAGGGGTGAACCCTGCTCTTGCCGGGGCATTTGGAGGACTTTTAACGGTATGGGTAACCTTCCTGCCTTCTTTCCTGTGCGTGCTTGCGGGTGCCCCATATATAGAAAAATTAAGGAAAAATGTAAGGCTTGGTGCAATACTCTCGGCAATTACCGCATCGGTAGTCGGTGTTATTCTAAACCTTTCGGTGCTTTTTACGTATCATACCCTTTTTCATGCCGGTCGGGGGTTCGATTGGTTTGCGATATTATCCGGTTTTATTTACTTTGTTGGAATCGTCAAATTCAAGTGGCCAATGATTCCCGTTATTATCATATCGACGATATCGGGATATTTATGGAAGATACTACTTTAATATGCATACACCGGTTTTAACATGATGGTTTAACATTCTGAATGGCCATTGTCAAGCAGGCAATATTTGTCTGAATTTAAATAAAAACTAACGGAGGTTTAAGATGAAAGAAGTTGCCGAAATGGTTATAGGATTAATGGCGGCTGCCGCAAGGACTGCACCCAAGGCCGGCGGTAAGGATTTTCTTGAGATCGTAGCAATCGTAAAAGATGACGATTTAAATAAGATTGCCGTAGCAATGAAGGAATATGCCCCAAAGAGCACGAATGAGGCGTATTGGTTAAGGGATGCATCGAATATCGAAAACTCCGGGGCACTGCTACTTGTTGGTCTGTCTAAACCGGTAACGGCAGGCTATGATTGCGGTGGCTGTGGTTATCCAACATGTGCGGATTTCAACGATAGCAGAGAACTTAAGGATAAAGAGATGGGATATACCGGGCCACACTGTATTATGAGAATGATGGACATCGGAGTCGCACTTTCGTCTGCCGCCAAAACCGCCGGTATTTTAAATGTGGACAACAGGGTTCAACAAAGAGTTGGAGCGGCAGCGAGGGCGTTGGGTCTTATCGAGTCGGAGGTAGTTATGGGAATACCGATAAGCATTACCGGTAAAAGCATTTATTTCGATCGGCAAACACCCATAAAACATTAGTTGAAACGTTGATTCGGAAACTATTTAGAAACAATTCGCTGACAATTCGGGAATAATTTTGGTGGCAATATGATAGGTTCTTTACCATCGCTTAATTTAATGGGCTTCCTTGCAAGGTTTTCTTATGCCCTTGCCAGAAGCCCGGTGCTCCCGCTCTTTGCAATGTACTTGGGAGCAGGCCCCGCGGCAATAGGCTTTGCGGTAGGAGTCTCGACTGTTACGGGAATTTTCTTCAAGCTTCCGTCGGGAGCGTTGTCGGACATTATAGGCCGAAAGCATACAATGTTAGCGGGCCTTGTAGTGTTTGCCGTAATGCCGTTTACGTATCTTCTGGTGAAGGATTACCACTTGCTCGTGATCATAAGATTTCTGCACGGTTTTGCAACGGCAATATATGGGCCGGTCTCGATGGCCGTTGTCGCGGATATAGCCGGAGAGAAGCGGGGTGAATCACTTTCCTGGTTTTCATCGGTTACTATCATAGGAAACCTTATCGGTGCTCCCGTCGGCGGATACTTACTTCACCATGGACGGCATGCGAAAGCTCCGGCGTTAAACGAATTCTACATGGTTTATATCATCAGCGGGGTTTTGGGCGTACTTTCGTTGTTGATAGGTGTTAAATTCTTACGCGTAAAAGAAACCGTAGAAAGAAGTAAAGGGCTAAAGGAAGCTATAGAGAAATTCGCTTACGGGATTAAGGAAGTGATGAGCGATAAAAGGGTGCTGATTACATCCGGTATGGAAGGGTTGCAGAATATGTGCGTTGGGGCTCTGGAAGCATTCTTACCCATATATTGCGTAAAGGCGGCAGGACTAAACGAATTCCAGGCGGGACTGTTGTGGGGGGTACAGGTGTTGTCAACGATAATATCCAAACCATTGATGGGTAAGACATCCGATAAGTATGGACGGGTACCGATAATAACGTTAGGATTGCTTATGTGTGCCGTATCGTTCGGGGCTATCCCGGGTTTCACAAGTTTCTATCTTTTGATGATGGCAGGTGTCATCTTTGGTTTGGGTGAGGCGTTTGTAACGTCTTCCTCGGCGGCTTTGGTTGCCGATATCTGTAAGGAGAAGCACTACGGGACAGCCATGGGTACTTTTGGAACGATCTTCGATATTGGACACGCCTCCGGCCCTATCCTTACAGGGTTTTTACTTGTAAGGTATAGCTATCAACACTCATTCTGGATATTATCCGGAATTTTGTTGATTTTTATTCCCGTATTTGTTTTCAACGTAAGAAACGGGAAATAACAACAGGCAAACTTTTGCTCTATATCACATGGGTTACCATACCTATTTTAACCGTATTTTGACGTTACCGTTGCGCCTACGTCAAAGCTCAACCGGTAGTTTTTTGTACTTCTGTTCAGGCCAATACCGCCACCGCCACCACGATCAACACCATAAAGTCTATCCTTCAGTGGCAGGACGCTCCGAGGAAACTTCGGTTTTTGCTTTTCTGCCTCTTTTCGTATATCCTCCGACACGTTTTTCACCTTTAACGACACCCATAGACTTCAAAAATACTTCAATCGCCCGCATCTCTTTAACCTGAGAATCGATTGACGCCCTCTTTTCCCGAGTAGATTCTTCCGGCGCCTTGTACCGCTCCCGTGCTAACTCAATGAAGGATTCGTCCGACATATATTCTACCTCCTTGAAAATAATTGTTATTTCTGTATATTATACAAACGTGGTTAATTTTCAACTTAAATAGGAGTATTTTATGACAAAAGCCGTATTAGTGGGCGCAGTTATTACCGGAGGCATTAAATATGCTACAGTCACACGTTACCTTTCCTGCGAAAGCGGCGGTTGTGCTATTTTAAAATCCGGCACAATTATCGCTCCCGGTAATAGTTACGGGAGGATTAAAATGAAGCGATTGATGTCCGTTTTACTGTCGGTTATATTTGCACTTGCACTAACAAACTGGGCATTTGCCGGTGATAAGAAAGAAGCCCGTCCCGACTATAAGAAATACTACGAGGGAACTATCGGGGATAACCTTAAAATATCCATGAAGCTGGACGTCTTCAAATCTGAAATAAAGGGCAGTTACCGATACAAAAAATACAGGCAGGATATGGAGTTAAAAGGCAAACTGATGGCGGATGGTGTTTCTTTGGAGTTAACGGAATCGGCAGATAACAAGGTAACCGGCAGATTTAAGGGTAATTTTAGTAAAGATTACAATTCTTTACAGGGGAATTGGTTTGGCAAAAAAACACTACCATTTTCTCTCGATGCAATTGCCAATATTGTTGCGGAGGAACAGAAAGAATATAACATCGAATACGAACGTGTAGAGTTTATACTGCCGGACAAGCCGCTTTCACGGAGGCTTAACTCAAAAGTCAAAGAGTCGATCGATTCCTTTTACAAGGAATATATCAAATTTTACAACGAAACGAAACAAGACCCCGACGGGGCTAAAAATCTTAAAACCGAATGGGGATTTAGTCTTTACCTTGTAGACATAAATTATTTTCCGGGAAAAATAGTCGGCATAACCTATGATAACCTAATCGAGTTCGCAGGACCTCATCCTAATGTGGCTATAATCAACGTTAACATCGGTATCGGAAAAAAGGACATCTACGGTATTACGCCCGATATGATGTTTAAGAAAAAATCGGCTTATTTAAAACGAATATCCGATATTTGGCTTAAATCATTAACTAAATCATCGGGATCTGACGGAGAGTCCCCTTATAGCGATGCCGAGGTGGAAGATCTCCTGAATGCGTTAAAAAGACCCGAAACATATTCGATTAAGCAGGGTGGTCTCGAGGTCGCTTATCAACGAACCCATGCAGGCGGCACCCAATTCGTACTGATTCCTTACGATAAGTTAAAGACGATTATAGAGCCGGACGGGCCTCTCGGATATTTTATAACGGATAAAAGATGAGCGTTAGAGAGATAACCCGTCCGGCTCTTGTATTACGGGGAGCGCTAATTGTG
>JADFXJ010000194.1 GCA_015233615.1 Nitrospirota bacterium | reverse complement strand
GGCTTATTCCTCCTATGTTGTAAGCCTTTAACAGGTTTATTGCGGAATCGCTGATGCCGCTATCCGGACGTTGACAAAACAACTCGCTTTTTGGTATAAAAGATGAAGCGTCTTATCAAGACTGGTCTTGAAGGCGAAATTTATCCTGAATGGAGGACCACATGGCAAAAAAAATGATGGGTCAGTTTGACGACATAGTGGAGCTTGCGGCTAAGTTCGTAGAGCAGCAGAAAGGCGTATGGGATCACACGGCATGGATGAACTTCCTCAACGAAGTAAAAGAAATGGGTTTCGAAATGACCGACGACTTAAAGAGCTATCTCGGATCGCTCCTTGAGGCGATGAAAAAATTCTACAGCGCCTCTACCGCTACTGAAAATATCAACAAAGCCATGACCGGAATAGCAGAGGATACCGTAAGTTTCATTAAAAAAACGAAGGGAATGTGGGACCACTCAGCCTGGGAAGATTATCTCAGCGAAGTTCAGAAAAAAGGCCTCAACGTTACCGACGAAACGATGAAGTACCTTGGCGGAATACTTGAATCCTCCAAAGAACTATATGTATTCCCACCCGTTTCATCGAAGATGATGGCGAAGACCTTTTTGAAAAAGCAGAAAGAGTCTTAATGGCCCGTTATAAGTAAGACGTTGGTATGCATGAACATTATACGATTCGAAAGCGGTACGCAATACCCGAAATTATGCTGAAACTATGCCAAAACTATAACGGAGCTACTACAAAACTATGTCGGAGCTATAGTCGAAACTGCGCTAAAACTACGCCAAAATTGCGCCAAAACTACGCCAAAACTACGATTGTGTATGTTAACGATAATGCGTAACGTTACACGTAACGTTGCCGGTGGTAAACACCCTTTTATAACGTGTAATAAACGCGGCCGTCAAAAAAAATGCCTGTTAAGCTACGGGTTAAACACATAAAGGCTACGGGCTTTTTTGCGTGATCCGGGCATCCGGCCGGTGGGCATTTTAGTCTGTGCTCTGCCGGCCGGAGTCTTCTAACGAATCAGAGTCTGGCCTTTAAGGAGGTGTAAGAAAGAAATGGTGCCACGGAAAACCAGCTTAGCCATAGTTTTTATAGCCCTGCTTTTATTATTGGCCGTCGGGGGCTGCGGCTTCGTCGCGGACGGCCCATATGGGTGGGGATTGACAAATACAAAACTACCTGTAGCTAAAGGGCCGGCCTCGGGAGGGCTTAGAACCGGCGAGGCCTGCATCTTCGCCTTCATGGGAATGCTTGCCATAGGGGATGCCGGCATCGAGACTGCCATGCGAAATGGTGGCATTAAAGACGTCTACACGATAGATGCCCACGTTCAGAGCTTCTTTGGCACTTATACCAGGTACTGTACAGTCGTAATTGGAAATTGAGCGTACACGCCGGCAAGGGCAACGAGGTAATGGGATGCAGGGGGCGCGTGCGCCGGCACTATCGTCCGAAGGCAAGCTCCGCATGACCAGGCTCCCCGGGACTATTATTCGACCATGAATCGACCGGCAAAAAGGAAATACAAGACACATGGCAAAGAAAAGTAACACAGGCATTACAAAAAAGATTTTTTTCATGTACGTTTCGGAAGATATCGACCACCCTATAAGGTGGAGTGTCAAAAATGATTTCAAGAGCCTAATCCAGTTAAAGTCTTACAAGAGTGCGGGAGCCCTTTTCAAGGCCCTTCAGGAAGAGGAGTGCCACTTCCTGATACTGGACTCCGTGTTATTCGAATCCGTCGGGGAATTTATTGAGAAGGTTTATGCCGCGGTTCCAACTATAATGATCCTCATCGTAACCCAGGCTGAGGCTCCGGGCAAAGAATTGAAAGAGCTGACTTCCATGGTAGGCGTAGCGGACGCTATCATGCGCCCTTTTACACCGGATCAATTAAATAAGTGCCTCTATGAGATTTTCGGCTTTAAGAAGCCGGTGGAGTTGAATTTATTTAACGTGAAAAAAGGGATGGTATTGGCCGCCGACGTATTTTCCGCTACCAGTAAGGACCCTATCGTCAACGCCGGCGTGGTACTGGACGACGATGACATCAACGAAATGGTAAAGTGCAACATTCAGCGGGTTAGCGTCCATGACGAGACGTCGCGTTTTCTGAACTGCTGGGAGGTAAAAAAGTGCGGCCACGAAGGCAGGTGCCCGGCCTCCGTATTTCTTGACGCGGACGGCTTCCTGGGCGGAATAAACGCAGGCAGGGGTTGCATGTTCGTAAAAGACACGCTCCTGGAAATCGAAAAGCATAAGGATAAGCCCTTCGGGACGAAGATAAGGACGCTTTGCTCAAGATGCGAATATTGCAAACTCGTAGCCACCGAAAGCAGGGGTAAGGTGTCTCACGCCGATTTTATCGAATACGTAAAAAACAACAAGGGGAAGAAGACAAAGTCGGCCATGGCAATATTTACTGACGAAAAACCAAAGGTCAACTGATCCGGGCAGGGTAAAGCAGGGGGGATGGAGGAATCCGACGCCTCATCGGGAAAAGCAGGTGAAGCAAACTATTGAGACGGTGGAATAATTACGGCGGAATAATCAGAGAGAGCCATCGGCGCAATCGTTTACGGAATCGTGGAGTGCGTAGCACAAAAAGTGGAGTGTGTAGCGTAAAAAGTTAGCCGGATATTCTCTTAATATCGATAGATCGTTGATATATTGACAAATGACTTTGGCTGTTGGGCATTTTATTTGCTAGAATAAACACATATGTTGCACAACGGCCGCTTAGTGTAAATAAGGGGCAGTCGGTAAACGTAAGAAACCCTCGGACAGGAAAATGGATGTGACGAAAACGCACATATTGATAGTAGACGACGACAAAAATTATGCCTTGTCGTTGAAGGGAAAGCTGGAAGGCATGGGCGTAATAGAGATTGTCCACGACGAGGGGGCGTTCATAAAGAAGTTCAAGCCTTACCGTTACGATCTCGTTATCCTTGACCTCAAGCTGAAAGAGGGCAAGGAGGGGCTTGTGCTTTTAAGCTATATAATGGATGAGGACCCCACCACTGCGGTTATCGTGAATTCCGGATGGGGTGACATTGCCACTGCAGTGGAAGCCCTGCATATGGGTGCGCGCACGTTCCTCGAAAAACGCCTGTCCGTCGAAGATTTGAGATTAAAAGTGGAACAAACCCTGAAGGAAGTGATAGCCCGGAGGAAAATAAAGCGACTTGAGCCGGCCACGTGTAAGGATGAGATAATAGGCGAAGATCCGAATATAGAAAAGATAAAAGATATGATAAGGCTTGTCGCCCAGGACGGGGAGACTACGGTCTTGATAAGAGGCGAGACCGGCACGGGAAAAGAGCTTGTAGCCAGAGCGATATCCTGCTCGGGAGTAAGGAGTAAAGGGCCCTTCATCAGCATTGCCCTTACGGATTTGAACAAGGACACAATCACATCCGAACTCTTCGGCCACGAAAAGGGTGCTTTTACGGGAGCAATCGACAAGCATAACGGATGTTTCGAGCAGGCCCACAAGGGACTCCTTTTTATCGATGAGATAGGCGAACTCCCGCCGGAATTGCAGATAAAACTTCTTCGCGTGCTTGATAATAAGAAGTTCAGACGTATGGGCGCAACTCAGGACACAGAGGTGGACGTACAGTTGGTAACGGCAACCAATCGGCCGCTGGAGGAGATGCTGAAGGTGGAGACATTCAGGCAAGACCTCTATTACAGGCTCAAAGTGTTTGAGATCACTCTCCCGCCCTTAAGGGAGAGACAGGGGGATATCCATCTGCTGGCCGGATATTTTCTCGACCGGCTGCTCCAAAAGGGTAGATCGACAGCCGTCGGTTTTAATGAAGAGGCACTTAAGCTTATGCTGCATTACAGGTGGCCTGGCAACGTGAGGGAGCTGAAAGCGGTGGTGGAGAGCGCCGCGCTCAGAAGCAAGCTTGTTGGCAACAACAAAATAACGCCGAAACATCTTATACCACTTTTAATGGACAAAGCAACGGAACAGGTACCGGTTCTGACGATGGATCGGACAAAAAACACGGGCGGAGGCGATCGTGACATTGAAAGGGCCCTGGCCGACAAAGAAATGAGTCTTATAGAGGAGGCATTGATAAAATCCGGCGGCAGGAAGACAGAGGCATGGAAATTGCTTAATTATAAAAATAGATTCGCCATGACAAGACGCGTAAAAAAGATAATGACAACTTACCCGGATATACTGGATAAGTATTCTGAGATAAAGGCTATGTATTTATTGAAAAAATGATCCGTTGCCGATTTGATTAATTGCCTAAGGAGAGAAGTTATGTGACGTTTCCGCACGTAAGTGAGCGAGGAAATCACATGGAAGTGGGATTAA
>JADFXJ010000083.1 GCA_015233615.1 Nitrospirota bacterium | reverse complement strand
AACTCCTTGTTTTTTAAATAATAACCTCGTTACCTCCGGAAAACTTCCGTTTCAAGAAAAAACCTGGAAGGAGGAGAAAGGGTGGTAAGCGTGTATATGTGGCAACAGGTAAAGGCACTGAAGTCAACAGGGTTATCGATAAAAGAGATAACGAGGCATTTGAAATTATCGAGAACTACGGTGAGGAAGTATTTAAGGAGTAACGAAGCACCACGTTTCAAGCAGCGCCGGACTGAGAAGGCCCTGGACAAGTATGAGGCGACGATTCGAGAGATGTTGGGGAAAGGCTTCATAGGTACGAGAATATATGAGGAATTGCGTGTTATTGGTTATAGCGGCTCCTTATCGTCAGTCCACCGCTATATTGCGTGTATTGTGGAAGGGGAAAAGAAGAAGGCCAAAGTAACGACGAGGGCGGAAAGGAAGAGGCCGAGGCTTTGACCATCTGAAATGGCCGAATGCTTACTTTGGCGAACTTGGGTTGTTCACATTAACCGCAGCCTATGATTCAGCTCGTCAATCCCGATGTGGAAACCACTAACCGGAGAGCCGTATGCGGGAGATCCGCCTGTACGGTTCGGAGGTAGGGGAGGCGCAAGCCTTCCCTACCCCTATACGGGCAGGGGCAAGGACGACAAAATAGTTGAGCATCGCGTTACATGCGGATGACAAAAAACGGCAACTACAGCTTGTGTATAATGGAGAACAAATTTACCGTGGCCGGCCCCCTGCGTCACCGGCAAGTGGGCAAGGGCAGTAAGGGGCGGTTATACCAATTTGCATTCAAAAGAGTAACAAGGCGGCAAGGAGAAAGCGACGCATGCATACTGTTACGTACGTCGAGGAGTTTTTGACGATGCCAACGATGTTAATCGAATGAATGCAATTTGGTATTATAGGTCTCGGTGGCCTCGGTCACATGGCTCTGAAGCTGGCAAAAGCGCAGGTCGCCGGGCATCGCGTATACGTTATACGTCTATTCCGCTTATACCAGGGTAATAAAGCGGTTTACGAATGCCGGTTTACAGGTCTATTTCCATACCTTCGCGGGCGATGCTTATTTTCATCCCGGTATGGCCGCTCCCAGCGTATTCTTTTAAAGCGTGATCGTAAATCGAGTCCATCATGTCGTCAGTGTGGGCGGGGTCGTGGTGGAAAAATACCAGGTGCTTTACATCGGCCAGCAGCCCCAGTTGTATCGTTTGAGAGAGGGCGCTGTGGCCCCAGCCTATTTTGGATGGGTACTCCTCGTCGGTGTACTGTGTGTCGGCAATAAGTACGTCGGCGTCTTTTATAAATGCCACGTTCCTTTCGTTTTGTTCCTTTACAATCATATCTATCTCGGTGCGCTCGGATTCGTCGATTCCGCTGGAATTGAAGAGAAAGTTATAATAGGGTTCGTTGTCTCCGGTGTATACCAGAGACTTGCCGTTTTCCGTCACACGATAGGCGAAACACGTAACGGGATGATTCATTAATTTCGACGTTATGGTAATGTCCCCTATTATGAGAGTCTCCTCCTTCAAATCCCTGTACTGTATCTTTGCCTGCAGCTCGTCTGCGTTAACCGGAAAATAGGAGTAAACCATCTGCTGTGACATGATCTCTTTCAATCCCTTGTCGAAATGAGGAGGGCCATAAATGTTGATTACGTTGTTTGGGATAAAGGCAGGCACAAAAAAAGGAAACCCATGGATGTGATCCCAATGGGTGTGAGTTAGAAACAGGTGTATCTCCTTAGGCGATAAAGGCGCCAGCTTTGTCCCTATCAGCCTTATACCGGTGCCGGAGTCGAAGATCAGGATAGTGCCGTCGTCACCGTCGAGGCCAATACACGAAGTGTTTCCACCATAACGTACCGTGTCCGGGCCAGGGGTTGGAATAGAGCCCCTTACTCCCCAAAAGGTAATCTTCATTAACCCTCTCCAGGATAAACTAAAATACTAACCATTATAGTAAATAAACTACACTGCCGGATGAATTGCCGGCCAAATAAATTTTCGATCGAATAGTCGATTTAATTGCCGGCCATACTATCGATGATTCAGCCTGTTTTTAGAATAATAGAAATCGCACTAAAAAAACAAATAAAATCCTTATGCTCATTCACCAGGCCCGGCAAGGACAAAGGGGCTCCCCCTTCCGACAAAGCCGTCCCGCCAATACGGCGGAACGGCTCTGCCGCATCAAACGCGTACCCCATAGGGGGACCTCAAAAGGATTGAGTCGGTCCCCGTTCGGGAAGCATAACCGAATGAGATAGCTAACCCGTTGTAGTTAGAGAATATTTTGTATCGCGCATAACTAACGCCAAAAGAGCCTTCTTTAATCCAAGAAAATACTTCTCGATAAGAAAGTAAGATAAACAGGATACTAAGATTACGCTTGAAAAAGAGAAAATACAATTCAGAAAGATATTCTCCGTAAAACCCTTAAGGACGATAAAGACGGGATAATGCCATAAATATACACTGTAGCTTATCTTGCCCGTGCCTGCTATGAGCTTTCTGAAATATTTTTTTCCCGCGCCCGTGAAGTCCTTTTCGTTAATGGACAGGTAGGCAATGATGATCGAGGCCCCGCAGGGCAGAAAAAAAAGTGTTCCAAGGTTCAGATGAACCCCCCACAGTTGCCGTGGATTGCTCTGCCCTATCTCCGTAAAAATGCCGCCCGTAAGACACAGCACAATAGCCGGAATAAGTATAACCGGCGTTAACTCCTTGCTTTTACTGCAATAATGAAAACAAACAATCCCGGCACAAAAGGCAAAAACATGGCTAATCAACTGGAAATGCCCGAAATTTACCAAATTGGCAAAATCTATCGTTCCTATGTCAAACAGGTAAAGCAAATACTGTCTCCACGCAAAACCCAGAAAAAGCGCGAAAAAAAGCACCGTAATGGAAGTATACTTATTCCCGGACAGGAGTTTGTATAAAAGGGGGAAAGCGATGTACCACTGCCATTCCACGGCCAATGACCAATAGACGGGATTTATAGGCGAGATATGCCCGTAAAATAAGTTGTGTATATTTAAAGCGTATATAAAAAAATCATGAAGGGTAGCGTGGTTAATAATTCCTAATATTAGTAAAGATACCAAATAGGCGGGATAGATTCGAAAAATCCGGCTAATAAAGAATCGCTTCCATGAACCGGAGGAGATAGACGGACTATTAGAATTGGGCGAATCAGACGAACCATATGTATCGGATGTATTTTTGTAAACACTCATTTGTCTCGTGAGCAAAAATCCGCTTAATACAAAAAATAGAGGCATGCCGGAAAGAACGATTACCCTTATAAAGAAATTAACCGGTACATAGCTAATGGGATGAATCATAACGTAATGGCCAACGCAGACCAACAATACGGCAATTCCCCTTGCATATTCCAAAGAACGAAGTTTTGTGTTTGGTTGAACTTTGCCGACGGACGTTGCCATTACTGGTTGATTTCGGTAAAAGCGCCGATTTGCCTGTAACGGTTGTAGCGCGCGTCGATGAGCTCGTCGATGTCGATGGCCTTCAGGGATTTTAACGTCTCGGTGATCTGTTTTTTTATTCGCCTGGCCATCTCGTCGTGATTCGTGTGTGCTCCTCCGGGGGGCTCCTCTAAGATGCCGTCTATTACCTTAAAAGACATTAGCTCCGGAGCGGTGATTTTCAAGGCTGAGGCGGCCTTGGAGAAGTCTTCCGGGGTGAGGATTTTTTCGGTGCTTCCTTTTTCGCCGCTTCCCTTTTCGGTTTTCCATAATATCGCGGCACATCCCTCAGGGGTTATAACGCTGTATACGGAGTGTTCGAGCATATAGACCCTGTCGGCTACACCTAAGGCTAAAGCACCGCCACTGCCGCCCTCTCCTATGACTATGGACAAGATGGGGGTTCTCAACCGTGAGAGCTCCATGAGATTGGTGGCTATGGCCTCGGCTTGTCCACGCTCCTCCGCCCCTATACCGGGAAAGGCGCCGGGAGTATCGATGAAAGTGACGACCGGACGGTTGAAGCGCTCCGCGAGTTTCATGAGCCGCATGGCCTTCCTGTAGCCCTCCGGATGGGGCTGGCCGAAATTACGCATGATACGCTCTTTCGTGCCGCGTCCCTTTTGGTGGCCTACGACGAGCACGGCAAACCCGCCTATATATCCAAAGCCGCCCACTATTGCAGGGTCGTCGGAAAACCGTCTGTCGCCGTGAAATTCCAAAAATTCTTCCACTATCCTGCCCACGTAGTCCAGCGTGTACGGTCTGTCGGAGTGGCGCGCGAGGTGGCATCTTTGCCAGGGGGTGAGGTTTGTGAATATCTCCTTACGGCGGACCGAGAGTTCCTCCGTAGCATCGGCAAGCTCTTGCTCTATGTCGGCGTTGCCGCTTACACGCAGTTGCCTGAGCTCTTCGATCCGTAGTTCGATGGGCTCCAGGGGTTTCTCGAATTCTAAATACGCTCTCATGGGCCGTTTAACTTATGGCGGCCGGGTATGATTCTACACCTGTTTCCACGTGTAATTCTTTAGGAAGACGCCCGGCCATTTAATTCGTTTAAGGTCAGTTAAGGGTTACGGCTCCCTTGCCCGTAACCAGTTCCAGCTCTTTGAAGAGGTTTTCGTCATAAGCCGCCGAATAGTTCGTCACTACGGTAGCAATCCATTCGTCCTTGTTGAGCTTTAAGTGTACGGGCAGAGGGCCCTTGCAGTCGGCGAGCCGCTGACTTAACTGCTCGTAAACCGCGCGCGTGCAAAGTGGTTTGGACAGGCTTATCTCTATTTTTGAGAACACGCCGGATACCGCCTTCGAAAATCCCTCGATTTCGGATACTATTATCTTGATGCCTTTTTCGGACACATCCAGGCGGCCCCGTACCACTATCAACCCCTCCTTGCTCAATACCTCCTGGGACTTCTGGAATACGTCCGGGAAGGCGATACACTCCACGGAACCCTCGTCGTCTTCCAGTACAAATACCGCCATGGTACCCCTGTTGTCCTTAATCTGCTTCTTCTTCAGCGACGCCACCACGCCTCCGACCTTCACGTCGGAGTTGTTGACGGTGTTTTCCAGGACGGAGGTCTTGACGGCCTTTATGGCGCTTAGCATCTTTTCATACTTTTTTACCGGATGGCTGGTTACGTAAAAGCCGAGCGCTTCCTTCTCGTACTTGAGCCGCTCGCTTTCGTCCCAGTCATAGCCGTCTTTGACGATGGTGCCGGCGTCCTCACCCGATGCCGGGGCAAAGAGAGAGGGCAAAGTATTTCGGCTGCCGGACAGAAGCGCGTCCACGCAGTCCATGGCTCCGGCGCGCGATGGGGTTATGGTGTCGAAGGCGCCGGCCTTTATGAGGCTCTCTATTACCTTTTTGTTAACTTTTCGGGAGTCCACGCGATTTACGAAATCGTCGAGGGAGGTGAAGGGTTTCACCTGCCTCATCTCCAGAATAGACTCAATGGCGGCGGCACCTACGCCTTTTAAGGCTTCAAGGCCGAATCTTATAGCACTGGCATATTTTCTCATGGAGTTTTCAGCCGATCCGTAAGCGGCCGTGCCTTTTGAACCGTTCGTGCCGAAGGATGTGTTTGTGCCGTTGGAACTGGCTACTACCGTGAACTTTCTGGCGCTTTCGTTTATGTGCGGTGGAAGCACTTCTATGTTCATGTCGTGGCACTCTTTTATGAACTTCACCACCTTTTCGGACGTGTCTTCGGATGAGAGGTTGGCGGCCATAAATTCTACTGGATAGTGGGCTTTCAGGTACGCAGTCTGGTATGCCAGGTAAGCGTAGGCGGCCGAGTGGGACTTGTTGAACCCGTACTTGGCAAAGAGTGCCATGAGGTCAAAAATCTTTTCGGCGGTCCTGGAGGGTATCTTGTTCTTAACGGCACCCTTTATGAATTCGTCTTTGAGCTTGTCCATCTCCTGGGCTATCTTTTTCCCCATGGCTTTCCTGAGAATGTCCGCCTGGCCCATGGTGAAACCGGCCAGCTTGTTGGCTATCCTCATAACCTGTTCCTGGTAGAGTATTACGCCGTAGGTTTCGTCGAGTACTTCCTTTAACTGGGGCAGGTCGTACGATACGGGAGTCAACCCCTTTTTTCTCTTTATGAAGTCGTCTATCATGCCGCTGCCGATGGGGCCCGGACGGTAGAGGGCAACGAGGGCTATGAGGTCTTCGAACCTGTTTGGCTGCATCTTTATCAGGATATCTTTCATTCCGGAGCTTTCAAGCTGGAACACCCCCGTAGTGAAACCTTTACCCAAAAGGGCGTAAGTCTCGCCGTCGTCAACGGGTATGGCTCTGAGGTCCAGGGTGATTCCCTTCTCTTGAAGGTAGACTATGGTTTTCTGTAAGACTGTCAGTGTTTTGAGGCCGAGGAAGTCGAATTTCAGCAGGCCCATCCGTTCGATGGACTGCATGTCGAACTGGGTGATGATGGCGTCCTCCGACGGGTGCTTGTAAAGGGGAGTGTAGTCGGTAAGTGGGGTCGGGGAGATGACTACGCCGGCGGCATGGGTGGAGGCGTGGCGGCAAAGGCCTTCCAGCCTCATGGCTATGTCCAAAAGCCTTTTTATCTCATCCGACTTGTCGCAGGCGTTTCTAAGTTCCGGCTCCGCCTCCAGTGCCTCTTTTAAGGTAATGTTCAGCGTGTTGGGTATAAGGCGGGCTATCCTGTCCACTTCCGAGTAAGGCATTCCCAGGGCGCGGCCTACGTCGCGTACCGCACCCTTGGCCGCCATGGTGCCGAAGGTGATTATCTGGGCTACGTGGTCTTTGCCATAGCGCGATGCCGTGTAGGCAATCACCTCGCCACGGCGGTCCTTGCAGAAGTCCACGTCTATATCGGGCATACTTATCCTGTCCGGGTTAAGGAACCGCTCGAAAAGGAGGTTATATTTAATCGGATCTACGTCGGTTATGTCGAGACTATAGGCTATGAGCGAGCCGGCGGCGGAGCCCCTGCCCGGCCCTACCGGGATGCCCTGCGTGCGGGCATAGTTGATGAAGTCCCAGACGATGAGAAAGTATGAAGAAAACCCCATCTTCTTTATGACCTCGAGTTCGGTGGAAAATCTTTCGGTGTAATGAGTGCCGGGGTTTTTACCGAGCTTTTTCTCCATCCCTTCCCTGGCAAGGCGTTCCATGTAATCGGAAGCTCTCATACCGCCTTCTATATGGTACCTGGGCAGCATGTTGTTATAGAGCTTGAAGGTGAGATTGCACTTTTCGGCTATCTCCCTGGTGTTGAGTATGGCCTCCGGGGTTTCGATGAAGGCCTGCTTCATTTCATCGGGGGACTTGAAGTAGAGCCCCTTCGTGTTGAACTTCATTCTGTCGGGATCGTTGATGGTCTTGCCAGTCTGAATACACAGAAGAATATCGTGGGCGTTGGAGTCTTCCTTGCGAAGATAGTGGCAGTCGTTTGTAGCGACAAGCTTTATGTTAAGCTCCCTCGAAAGCGCTATCAGCTTCCTGTTTACCTCTACTTGTTCGGCCATGCCGTTGTCCTGTATTTCGATATAGAAGTTGTCCGGGCCAAGAAGGTTCTTGTACTTGAGGGCCGCGTCGCGGGCGGCCTCCGGCATCTCACGGTTGAGGTTGTAGGGCACCTCGCCTTTGAGGCAGGCAGACAGACCTATGAGACCTCCGCTGTACTGCTCAAGAAGGTTTAAGTCTATGCGGGGCTTGTAATAGAAACCATCAATGTAAGCCTTCGTGACGAGGGTGACCAGGTTTTTGTACCCGTCCATGTCTTTGGCCAGGAGTACGAGATGGAAATAGGCGCCATTTCTGGAGGTTCTGTCGGTACATAAACCCTGGGCAACGTAGACTTCACAGCCTATTATGGGTTTTATGCCGGCATCCGAGGCTGTTTTGTAGAATTGGATGGCACCGAAGAGGTTTCCATGGTCGGTTATGGCCAAAGCCGGCATTTTGTACTCGACCGCTTTGTCGACTGCCTCGTTAATCCGTATAGCTCCGTCCAAAAGACTGTACTCTGTATGGAGATGCAAGGCAACGTAATCAGAATGGTGCATAGGGTATAGTTTAATCTATCGGCCACTTTTAGTCAAGTGGGGGCAGCAACTCCAGGCGAAAGGGGTTAGCAACCCTGGCGAAAGGGGTTAGCAACCCCCGGCAAAAGGGGAGGCTGTAACTTTTGCTTGCCGAATTTCTGCGGGACATTGAAATTTTATACCGTTATTTTCTATAATTTCAGGTAGTTTCAATTTTGTCAGGAGTGTTTTAGATGGTTGCATTGATTACCCTAACCAATGCAATATTAGTCAAATTAAGGATTATAGGAGGTTTGTTTATGAAAAAATTTACAAAGGCGCTTACCTGGCCTGGTGCCAGGGCGATGTCGGCCAAAGGAATGTCGGCCAAAGGAATATTGTATGCATCGATATCTGACGGTGCGATATGCAGGATACTACTGTCCATCTTTGTGTTTTGTATTGTTTCGGTAACTGCTTCTAAGGCTTATACTGCAGTGGGGATGAGCACCGAGGAAATCGCTAAGTCCTCCGACGTGGTTATCGTTGGGGTAGTGGATAAAGTAAAGTCGGTATGGGATAAAAAGGAAGGTACCATTATTAGCAACGCCGACGTTAAGGTGAAAGAAGTCATTAAGGGCAAACTCGACAAGAAACTGGTAAAGGTAGAATATGAGGGTGGCACAGTCGGCGACATTAGTTTCCATTTATCCTCCGGGGTGTCATTTACAAAAGGTGAGGAGGTAATAGTGTTCCTCAAGGTTAAAAATGGAAAGCCCGCCGGTTCTCCTTACCTGGTATACGGCGACGTTCAGGGTAAGTACACCGTAAAAAAGGACAAAGCGGAAAAAAACGTTTCATCACTGGAAAGTAACCTCGAAAACGTGGACGCAAAAGTTTCCGTTGCCGAGCTCATAAAGAAGGTTAAGAGCATACAATAGGAGACCTTTCTTTATCGGGAATTTTCTGGCACAAGACATTATTAAGCAATTCACAATAGGCGAATTCAGGCATATTATATTTAAGGTATTGCCGGATATTTCGGAAAGGCATTTAAAGCTTGGGAAAATACGTTTGCACATGCGGGTTTATTTACGATCCGGCTAAAGGTGATGCCGCGAGGCATATACCATCGGGTGTCTCATTTGAGGAATTGCCGCACGATTGGCTTTGTCCCGTATGTGGAGTGAGGAAAAGGGAGTTTTCTCCCTGGTAAAGCCGTGTATGTCAGACCTCGGGATTATTGGCTTGAATTATGGATTATGGTCCTGGATTATGGTATCGATTGCATTTGCAGGGGAGGCATATATGTGGATAGAGACATATGTGTGGATAATAGGTGTCGTCAAGAGCCGAAAGGTGTCCTATGGTAAATGAACGTCATAGCACCTTCACCATAGGGGGAGATATTTTTGATGCCCTTTACGAGTACAAGCTCTTGCAGGTTTTGTTAGACAACATTCCCGATTCCATTTATTTTAAGGACAGGGAGTGCCGTTTCGTCAAGGTTAACAAGGCTAAGGCCGAGAACTCCGGAACTACGATTGCAGAGATGACTGGCAAGACGGATTCCGACTTCATGTCCAGCGAGCAGGCTGCAAGATCCTACGTGGACGACAATCAGGTAATGGATACCGGCAATCCAATAATAAATAAGGTCGAAAAAATTACCCACGTCAACGGAAAGGAAATATGGGCATCCGTATCCAAGATTCCATGGTACGACGCCGAGGGTACGTTACAGGGCACCATCGGAATTTCCAGGAACGTAACCGATCTGATTCGCTCCGAAGACAAGCTAAAGGAAAAGTCGAACCAGCTCAGTGAGATGAACAAGGAGCTCGAGAGGCGCGTCAGGCAGGAGATTGAAAGAAGGCAGGTACAGGAACAGCTTCTTATTCAGCAGTCCAAGCTTGCCTCGATGGGAGAATTAATCTCCATGATAGCCCATCAATGGAGGACGCCACTCAATACCCTGGCCCTGCTCATGCAAGACCTGCAAAGTGCCTGCGAATTCGGCGAGGCCAGCCTCGACTACGCGAGGGAGGCCGCAGACGAAGCCATGGGCCAGATCACCTTCATGTCCAATACGATAAACGACTTCAAGAATTTTTTGACCCCATCCAAACGAAAAACTATATTTGACGCAAAGGAAGCCATAAACGAGTGCCTGTCGATAATATCGGGATTGCTCAAGAGTGCCGCCATATACGTGACCGGCAGTACGAACACCTTTGGCCCGGTCAGAGTGGAGGGCTATCCGAACGAGTTCAAGCAGGTTATCATGAACCTGATCACAAATTCGAGGGATTCGATAATCGAAAAGAGGAAGCTCCTTAACAACAACACCTACAAAGGACATCTCGGTATTTCCCTGGAGAGGGAGCGGGATCACCTCGCCATAAACGTGATAGACAACGGTGTGGGAATCGGCAAAGAGATAAAAGACAGGATTTTCGAGCAGTATTTTACCACGAAGGCCGATGACGCAGGTACCGGCATAGGGCTCTACATGTCGAAGATCATTATAGAGAAGCACATGGGAGGCACTATCGAGGCCTGTAACGAAGCTTGTAAAGATGCCGGTAATGAGACCCGTAAAGATGCCGGTAACGAGACCCGTAAAGATGCCGGTAATGAGACCCGTAACGGTAATGATACCGGTAATGAGAATAATTGCGGTGCCAGGGTTACCATAAGGCTAAGATTGTCGGATTAGGGTATGTAGGATTAGCTACACATTAGCCAATTTATTTTTTGGAACTCCTGTGGCATAGTCCTAAATTCAGAACATCTGAGCCGGGAGATTATAATTGAGACCAAATCAAACGTTAAGTCTGCGTATTTTCAGCATTTCCGATGTAATTTGGGGTCATATTATAATCACACTCCCCGATACCTGAAAAAAGTAATTTTACGATGTAATCAATTGATTTTAATGGTATTTTCACGTTATCGCCTCTGATGGCAGGTCAGGAGTTCTGAACTTATATCCAGAAATATAAAAAGGATAACAACGTCGATCCGGAGCCAAGAGATTACATATCCATCTGGAAAATAAGCAGAATGATATATGTTGATTGTTTTTACCGTCTCCGGCACTTAAATCAAACATGGAGGACAGATGAGAAGCGAAATAGTATTAATATGCCTACCACTGAAAATTTGTACGAAGTGTGTAAAGCCGAGTTAGGGGAACGAATCTGCTCGGACAGAGCGTTATCCCATACCGATGAAATTTTGAGCGAAGAGTATAAAGCAGCTCTACAAAAGGCTGTAGATGATCGGATTTTGCATGGGCTCCATGAATGTGGGCCTTTCGTGGAGAACAGGCTTCCGTAGCCCCGGCGGATGCCGGATTACCATCGCCAGGGGGGTACCGTGTATAATATTGATAAGGATATCGATGACATCAGCTACAATCATCGGGATTCAGGCTACAAGGTTTGACTGCTCGAAGCCAACGGTGGGTGTAGACAATGTGACAAAGTAGAATCGGATAGTATAAAATAAAGTGCGCCTGAAAGGATTCGAACCTTCGGCCTGAGGTTCCGGAGACCTCCGCTCTAATCCACTGAGCTACAGGCGCATTTAATCATTGTACCGGATCGTCGGTAAAGCAGTCAATACGGCAATTATGATGCAGGCAATATGTTAGCGTCGATTCGTAAGTTGCGGCAATATATCAATATCATGTTTGGAGGTTAATTTGGAAGTTGATTTGAATGTTAACACGGGAGTTTACTTTAAAGCATACAGATTCGGCGCGCTTCTACCGGTTCTTATCATTCTGTTTATACTTTCTGCATCTTGCAGCAACCCAAAAGCACCGTCCGGTGGCCCGGCAGGCGGACAATCCGCCGGAGGCAGCCAATCAGCAGCAGATCGGCAACCGGCAGCAGATCGGCAATCCGCCGGAGGCCCGTTAACCGTCAAAGTAGGCATAATCGCCGCGCTCAGCGGTCCCGCCGCGTCTTATGGCATCTCCATCAACAACGGTTTCAAACTGGCCGCGGAGGAAATCAACTTCGGCGCAGACGTAAAGCTGACCGTACTGGTCGAGGACTCCGCCGGCAGCCAGGAACAGGCACTGTCCGCCGTGAAAAAACTCATAAACTCCGATTCCGTTTCAGCCCTTTTAGGGCCTACGCTCAGTACCGAAATGCGGGTCGTAGGGCCGGAGGCAAACTCAAACGGTGTGCCAATCCTTGCAACTTCCAACACTGCGGAGGGTATAACCGGGATAGGCAAGTACGTATTGCGCGATTCTATGCCGGAGACTATAGCCATACCGGCCGCTATCGGGCAAGCGGTTAAACGCTACGGCATCAAGTCGGTGGCCATCCTCTACGGAGACGACGACGTCTTTACCAAGTCCGGATTCGACACCATGAAGCGCACGGCCGAAAGCACCGGCCTTAAAATTACGGACGTCGAGAAATTCCAGAAGGGACAGGCCGACTATAACGCGCAGTTGACGAAGATCAAGAGCACTAATCCGGACTGTGTCCTGTGCTCGGCACTGTATAACGAGGGAGCAGTAATTATCGGCCAGGCAAGGAAGATGGGCCTTACCGTACCATTTATCGGCGGTAACGGGTTTAACTCACCAAGGGTGGTTGAGATAGCCGGAGGTGCGGCCAACGGCCTCATCGTGGCCACTCCATGGTTTCCCCTCAGGCAAGACAGGAAGGTTAAAGACTTTATCACCAATTACGAAAAACGCTTCGGCCAAAAACCCGACCAGTTTTCCGCCCAGGCCTACGACGGCATGTACATGCTGGCTGAGGCTATTAAGAAAGCCGGCTCCGCCGACAGGGATAAGATCCGGGACTCCCTTGCCGGCATTAAAAATTTCGACGGCGTACTCGGAACGTTTTCATTCGATGAAAACCGTGACGTTTCCATGGCTCCCTACGTGCTCATTGTAGAAAACGGGCAATTCCGGTTATTTCAGTAGGCCATCGGCGGTGCTTGCAGAGCAATTAATCAACGGCCTGACCCTTGGGAGCATATACGCGCTGATAGCCATCGGCTATACCCTCGTGTTCGGCGTTCTGGACATAATCAACATGGCCCATGGCGAGATATTCATGTTCGGCGCCTTTGCGGGGATGCTCATGTCCATGAAGCTTGGAGCCCCGTTGCCGGTAGCTTTTCTGGGATCAGTCGCACTTACTGCGGCGATGGGTTACGTGCTGGAGTTACTGGCGCTGCGTCCCCTGAGGCGTCCATCGGGTAACATGGAAGGCAACGCCGGTCTCTCTACGCTTATAAGCACCATAGGAGTGGCCATAATACTGGAAAACCTCTCGCTAAAACTATTCGGAGCGGAAAACCAGCCATTCAGGACTTCCTTTGGCAACGTAAAGTTCACAATAGGCCCGGTCAACATATATTTAATACAGATAGTTATCCTGCTTGCCTCCGGCGTCCTTATCTGCGGGCTAGCTCTTTGGCTTAAAAGGAGCCGCAGCGGCCGCGCCTTACGGGCCACCGCGGAGAGTCCCGAGACTGCTGCCCTCATGGGGGTTGACACAAAAAAGATTATAACCACGGCAGTCGTTACGGCCTCTGCCATGGCGGGCACGGCCGGCGTACTAGTAGCCATGTCTTTTAGCAACGTGGGCACGAGGATGGGAGTATCCATGGGACTAAAAGGGCTTGCCATAATAGTGTTTGGCGGGATGGGCAGCGTAAATGGCGCTCTGGTGGGTGGAATAATCCTGGGTATGGCCGAAACACTCGTCGTAGCTTATGGAGACTCCGGTTACAGGGACGCCATCGCGTTTGTCATAATAATAGGCGTTCTCTTGCTGAAACCGAAAGGGCTTTTTGGGCAAAATGCTTCTTAAAACTTATTATCCTCATTATTCGCAGATCGGGCAAAGTGTTTCTTAATCCATACTATTTACAGATCGGTTCTTTTATAGCGATTAACGCCTTACTCGGCCTGGGGGTGTACGTAACCCTGTCGACGGGCCAGCTTTCCCTGGGAAGCGCCGGTTTTATGGGCATAGGCGCATACACAAGCGCGATACTTACAGCCCGGTACAACTACTCCATACCCGTCGGTGTGGTTTTTGGCGCTCTTGCCGCCGCTCTTTCGGGAGTGCTCATAGCCATACCGTCCTTGCGCCTGCGGGGCGTGTACCTGGCCATCGTAACCCTCGGGTTTGGCGAGATACTCAGGGTGGCGTTCATCAGGCTGGAGAATTTGACGGGCGGGGCTATAGGCTTTCCCGGGATACCCAAACTGGGCGGTACGATTTTGGAGCGATTAAAGGCCTCGTCTGCCGGTGCACGCATCTTTTCTTCGATGAACGGCAACGCTCTGGAAAGCCTCCTGGTGTTTGCCATACTGTTGTGTATAACTCTTATGTCGGCAGCCTTCTTTGCCCTTCAGGCCAATTCCAGGGTGGGCAGAGCTTTTAGCTCGATAGAAATGGACGAGACTGCGGCTGAATCGATGGGCATAAACGTGTATTACTACAAGGTGCTGTCTTTCACACAAGGCGCCTTCGTATCCGGCCTGGCCGGTGCCCTGTACGGCCATGTGGCGTCCTACGTCAGCCCGGCCGACTTCACTTACCACAGGGCGGTGGAGATACTTGTTTATGCCATACTGGGCGGAGCGGGACAAGTCATGGGCCCGCTGGTGGGAGCCTCCATCCTGACGACGCTTCCCGAGGTGCTGCGCTTCATGAGCGGCTACAGACACGTACTGTACGGGGCGATTATCGTTTTGTCGATGATCTATCGCCCGCAAGGCCTTATCGATTCCGAAACATCGGATTGGTTAAGGAAGGTTTTTAGACGGAAGCGTTTCATAGACGGAGGCGTTAAATAAGGTGCCCACTTTAAGTATTAAATGGAAGTATTAAAATTAGTTAACATATGCAAGTCCTTTGGCGGGGTAAGCGCGTTAAACGGGGTTTCTCTGTCCGTTAAAAAGGGAGAGATCTACGGTATAATCGGGCCAAACGGCGCCGGCAAGACCACCTTGTTTAACGTCGCCACTGCGTCAGTCAGGCCCGACAGCGGCAATGTGGTAGTCAATGATGAAGATATAACCGGCCTGCCTCCCCATGCGGTTACCAAGCGAGGCATGGCGCGAACCTTTCAAAACATAAGGTTGTTTAACCGCATGACGCTTCAGGAAAACGTCATGGTTGGAATGCACTGCCGTACCGGTTCCGGGGTGTTAAGAAGCGTGCTGCGTACGTCTGGGCAGCGCAGTGAGGAGCGGGAGGCTAAAATACGTGCAATGGAGCTGCTCGATTTTGTTGGCCTCTCAAAATACTTCGGTAAGAAGGCTGGGATTCTTTCATACGGGCAGCAGCGAAAGTTGGAAATCGCACGGGCGCTTGCCACGTCGGCGTCTATCCTTCTGCTGGACGAACCGGTTGCCGGTATGAACGAAAGCGAGACCGAAGACGTGTACCACCTGCTTACGGCCATCGCGTACCGCGGTATAACCATCGTTCTGATAGAGCACGACATGGGATTGGTAATGAATCTGTGTGGCCGCGTTGCGGTACTGGACTTCGGCGAGCTTATAGCCGCCGGCACACCTTCGGAAATTAAGGTGCACCCACTGGTAATAGAAGCTTACCTGGGAAGTGAGAGGGGGTGACGGCCTTACTGAAAGTACAGCATCTCGAAACCTACTACGGGCACATCCATGCTCTTAAAGGAATCGACATAGAGGTGAGGCCCGGGCAGCTCGTAACGATTATCGGCGCAAACGGATCAGGCAAAACCACAACCATGAAGACCCTTATAGGGGTGATAAAACCCAAAAGGGGAAAGATCGTCTATGACTCGTTAGATATCACCGGCCTTAGCCCGCACCTTATCGTAGCCAGGGGTATGGTACTGGTTCCCGAGGGCAGGGCCATACTCACCCGCATGACGGTGCTGGAAAACCTTCAGATGGGGGCCTTCGTACGAAAAGACGAATCCGTCGGAGCCGACCTGGAAAAGATGCTGAATCGGTTCCCCATACTCAGACAGAGATGGGATCAGAAAGCTGGCACACTCTCCGGCGGACAACAGCAGATGTTGGCGATAGCACGGGGACTCATGGCCAGACCAAAACTCCTGCTCCTCGATGAGCCGTCCATGGGACTCGCCCCCATGGTAGTGTCGGAGGTGATCGATATCATACGGGAGATCAGGAACTCCGGTGTGTCCGTCCTGCTCGTAGAGCAAAACGTAAGGCAGGCCCTCGCCATATCCGATTACACGTACGTCCTGGAAACCGGCAAGGTAATCCTCCAGGGAAACTCGGATGTTCTCATAAACGACCCAAGGGTAAAGGACTCGTATCTCGGAGGAGACAGGCCTTATAACGGGTAACGACCTAAACGGTATTTATCTTAAGCGTGCTACTTAGTATTAGAATGCTGGCGATTCAGGCAGAAGACAAAAAAGTTAACATGGTGTTATACTATATTATGGAAACGGTAACTATATATGATCAGGATTATGGCTTAGAGCTAAAACCGCAAGTTGAGCAAAAGTTAATCGAGAGCTTTAAAGAGGCTAAGCAAGGCAAAGGGATACCCCTAAAAGAGGTAAAACGACAGCTTGGTTTATGAAGTTAGAAGTACTACCAAATTAAGGAAATAACTAATGAAAAATCACAAACCAAAGAAAAATAGCCAAAGCAAGAATCCATATAAATATGAGAGGCGGATTCCATTATGAAGTAATGGAGCTTTTGCGATCAATAACCGAGTCGGCTGATTTGATAGTTCACTTTATGAGCGGAAATGATGCAAACCCTGATTTGAAAAAATGGTTTGCTGGCAAGACTATTAGCAATGCAGAAACAAGAAAGGCCATGCACGATTTAACGAATGAAAAACTAGATAAGCCCGGGGTAATTGTTCCAATGGGAGACATGAAAGCCAGTATATATAGTAATCTATCGCTATATATTCATATTTCTTACGCCGCATTACTTGAGTCCTATAGTGTGTTTAGTAAAGATTTCGATTTTGACAGGGTAGTTGGTTTCCATCGAGTACAAGCAGAAAGTTCGCTATATGCACAAGAAGTCATGGAAGTCACAATTATGGCGCTTGAGTTTTTTTATAAACGTATAGGAGATAATGAATCTCAGGAAAAACTTTATTCAATTTTTAAAAGTTATATTGCTTGTATTAAAAGATGAAAAGAAATGAACAAAACAAGACGCTTTCTCGTGAAGATGTAATCGCAATCCTTAAAAAGGAGTCGGTTTTTCTGTCGGAAAAGTACGGAGTTAAGAAGATCGGACTTTTCGGATCCTTTGCAAGGGAAGAGCAAAACATGAAAAGCGACGTCGATATTGTCGTAGAATTAAGTAGACCTATCGGTTTGAAGTTCGTGGAGCTTGCGGATTACCTTGAAGAGTCATTAGGCAGAAAAGTTGACATTCTGACTCCTGACGGCGTCGAGGGAATAAGGATTAAGAGTGTTGCCAACGAGATAAAGCGGAACATAGTCTATGTCTAAGAGAGGAGATATTACGTTTGTGCAGGATATTGAGGAAGCGATAAAAAGAATCGATGCTTACACCTGCGGCATGGACTACAAGGAATTCTTTATGGACAAAAAGACGCAAGATGCCGTAGTCAGAAATCTTGAGATTATAGGAGAGGCAACGAAAAACGTCTCTGAAGAATTGAAACAAAGATATCCCGATATACCCTGGAAAGACTTTGCCCGGGTAAGAGACAAGCTTATCCATTTTTATCATGGTGTCAATTATGATGTTGTATGGGATATAGCGGCAAATGAGCTTCCTTCGGTTCTGAAACAAGTAGAAAGAATAATAAGGACTGAAACTATATAGCCATCTCTCTTGCCGTTGACAACCCGATTGAGAGCCTCCATTTTAACGACGCTTTCCGAGGTGCTGCCTTCGTGAGCGGATACAAACGTACTGTACTGGTCAATTATCGTTTTGTCGATGATCTATCGCCCTAAAGGCCTTATCGATTCCGGAACAACGGACCGGTTAAGAAAGGTTTTTAAACGGAAGCTTTAGATAAGGTGCCCACTTTAAGTGTTAAATGGAAGTGTTAAAACGGGTTAACCTATACAAGTCCTTCGCCGGGGTAAGTGCGTTAAACGTGAAAATTCGAAAATTGGAAAAAAATAGAGAAATACATAGCCTTGAAGAGTTATAATACTCAAATGGAAAAGATGCCAGGAAGTGGTCGTCAATCAGGAACACCGAATAAAGAGTACCTATAAACTTGCCACAAGGCACTACAGGTATCGTTTCGAACTTATACCTGTATGGCGAGAATTCGATCATGACTTAATGATATTTAACAAAATGAAGGAGGATTTATGGATGATGTAGTTAGCTGCGATTTGGCAGA
>JADFXJ010000082.1 GCA_015233615.1 Nitrospirota bacterium | reverse complement strand
CCAGCAAGATCTATCTGAGTTTGATATACCTGGAACAACTCTTCACACTCCTCGATATGAAGCATAGCCGCACCATCCCAGGCGAATCCATAGCCATGCCTGTACAATTGACGGAAGGTATCTGCTTCGAACGGGTCCACTTCAGATATCCCAACGGCGACAGCAACATACTCAATGGACTCAGCTTCACTGTTAAAGCAGGGGAATTGACGACTATCGTCGGACTCAACGGCGCAGGCAAGAGTACCATTATCAAACTGCTCTGCCGTTTTTACGATCCGACTGCGGGCAGTATTACGATTGACGGAATCGATTTGAGGCAATTCTCTGAAAATGACGTCAGAAGATCGGTCAGCGTGCTCTTCCAGGATTTTATGTTTTATCATACTACGGTGACGGAAAACATCGTGATGGGCGACGTTACAGCCGCAGACGATCACGTTCGTACCAGAAGGGCGGCTATGGGTGCCTGCACGGAAGAGATAATCGCGCGTCTTCGTGAGGGTTATGATACAGAGTTAGGGTGGCTTTTTGGGGGGCATAATCTAAGCTACGGACAGTGGCAGAGGCTCGCCCTGGCTAGGACGCTTTTCAAGGAGTCGGCAATAATTTTGCTCGATGAACCGACCAGCGCGATGGACCCCTGGACCGAAACGCTCTGGGTACAACGTATAAGAAAATGGTCGGCAGGGCATACCGTTGTCATCATCACGCACCGGTTTACCACCGCTATGCACGCAGACCGGGTTGTGGTAGTGCAGGAAGGTCGTGTGGCGCAGGAGGGGACGCATGAGGAACTGCTCGCTCTCAATGGATTGTATGCCGATAACTGGCGCACCCAGTATAAAGAAATGACAACCAACTTAGATGCCGGCTCCTGACAAGCAAGAGATGGGATGGGTATTTTCACGAAAAGGGGGACAGTTTCCAAGTATTTTTTACGTTCCATCAAGATCTTATGGACAAAAGTATGGAGAATATAGTAAAGTAATTTATCTTAATGTTTATGGGTAGCGTAGCTACCTCTAAAAAAACTTATAGGAGGACGTGATATGAGAAAGATAACCATAATTCGTAAACAGGCAGCAGATCCCAAAGCTTGTTGCCCAGCAGGGCCCATATTTGAAATACAATAGTAACAGACTTACAAGAACGGAAAGGAAAGAGATTCTCTCCCTCCTTTCCGTCTTTTGTTGTTGAAACACCAATGACTCCATGATTTATAGATTTTCTTTTGTTTTAGTTAAAAAGGACTAATCGAATTAGAGTACGGTAAGAGTATTATATTGTCATATATTCTGATTAAATTATTGTGATGGCTTATTACACACGGATATACAATAAAGTGGTGTAAAATTTTTCTCCACTCTATTCTCTGTCTACAAAAGTGTAAGTAGCCAACACAATTTCCCGATAATGGTGTAACAAGTTTTTTAGACTATTGCGATTCCTTGAAGAGCGTCCTCTCCAAGGCGAGTCTCTGCCACTGTCCAAAGCTAAGTATTGTCTCTGTCAGGGGAGAAGGAAAAGCCTTCCAGCCATTTCCAACAGAAACCTGTTAGAAATTAAATCTTACCCCTCCTTCCATCCATCTCCGTGGATTTTTGCTGTCGGTAAGGTTTTGCGAACCGTTAAAAATGTTGTGTGCCGTAAAGAAGGCTTCGGTATTTATATTTTTACTTTGATAGAGCCGCTTTATAATGTTTAGGTTAAATATAAACGGTTTATCGTTGTTGGGATAATAAGATGGCACATTATCCCAGATAATGTAATGACCTTGCAGTAAGGCCATCAAGCCGCTTTTTCTGTATCGCACTCCAATATCTATTGTGTGTCTTCCTATATCTATCAGGCGTGCTTCGGTTAAAAGATCCTTAGCGTCGACAAAAGAGTAGCCGCTATTAAACGACATATTATATAATGGAACGGTTTCCATCTCCAACTCTAAACCCTGCCTTCTTTGTTTTGCCTGGTTTACATATGAATAGTGATTATTAGTATCAAGGAGTACGCTGGTAATAGCGTCGGAGACATCGTGCCTGAACAAATTCAACTTAAGCCAAACATATTTCAACTTGGTAGTTTCTATCCCAGTTTGATAGGACCACACCTTTTCGACTTTGAGGTTCGGATTGGCAATATAGTATATACCCGCACCATAAGTTTCGACAAGACTTGGAGCATTGAATCCCTTGGTTACAAAGAGCCTGAGGGTAGTGTTAGCCACAGGATTAGAAGTAATGCCGAGGCTTGGACTAAGAAAGCTTCCATTTGCGCTCAAATGGTCGAACCTTAGGCCGGGTGTAATATAGACGTTTTTAACAATGTTCATAGTATCATTCATAAAGACTGCTGATTTTGTTAAGCTTTTTACACCATTCATGATGGTATCCTTAGTGTTTCCATCATCGTATTCACTCCCAAATACCAAGGTATGACCTTCCGGCCTCCAAGTAAGGTTAATGGTAGCGCCTTTACTATTGTCTATTCCTGTCTCTTCTTTATATAAATTGCCGCTTCCCATTTTTACATATTTATCATTTTGGTACTGGTTGATATATCTTGCGCCTAAAGAAAGAGTTGCTTGTTCTGTTATAGAATCACTAAGCGTAAAAGTGGAAAAAACATTGTGAAACTTGTTATCCAAGGAGATATTGCTGGTAGGATAAGTCCCTGCCCCTCTGGCGACGTTATCATATCCGAGAGTATAAATGACGTTGACTTTATCTGTTATGTTGAGGTTTTCCTTCGTGTAGAAAGAGTTCCCTTCATATAAGGTGTGAGGAGAAAAGCCGCCTGAATGAAGATGGCCGCCATAGATGTAATAATCGAGGTTTGAAACCTTGCCGCCAGCCTCGGCCTTGAAATCGCCGGAGTCTCTCTCCCCATAAGATGCTGAGAGCATTCCGCTTGCCTTGGCTGTCGAATTCCCTGATTTCGTTATGATATTGATAACGCCACCCAGAGATGAACCCCACGACGAAGAAGCAGGGCCTTTGATTATCTCTATCCTGTCGATATTTTGAACCGGAATATCTCCAATCCTGGCGAAATTACTTCCCAAACTATTAAGAGTGACGCCATCTAAAAGCACTCTTACATATTGATAATCTGCCCCCTGCAGGCTTACTTCAGAATAATTACCAAAGACAAACCTCATTTGCATCTGTATACCAGTCACATTGTTCAGAACCTCCGCCACAGTGTGGGCGTTCATATCCTCTATCATGTCCGACGTTATGACGGTCATGTTCTCCGCGACCTGGGAGATAGGCTTAAGGTACCTTGTCGGAGTTATAACAGTGGCCTCTTTGCCAAAGTACATTGACATGAGTTCTTCATCGGTTGTCTTACTACCGGTAAAGTCATCACTATCAGCAAAAAGCGTACCCGAAAACGTTAAAAGTACAAAAAACAGAGTTAAAAGATAAAACAATTTCTTTTTCATAGTCATCCTTCCTACCTAAAAGTATTAACGCCCATCTATAGGTTTTACCATAATGGATAAATTTTTGTAAAGATTTATTTTTATGGGCTTTTAAATCCCGGCAGGGGAAAAAGCCAGTGCCCCTGGTGGAGGGTCTTTTCTTGTGCCGCAACCTGAAAATATGCCATAACCTTGCAGACCATGGCGGGGATAAGCCCAGCCCACGCATGCGGGAGAGGAATTACTTAACGATGCCCAGAAGTCTGGATATGAGGTCTAAGGCGCGTGGATTGGTGATAATTATGGCAAACAGAAGGATAACGAAATAAAGCTTGAAATCGGAGCGTAATTTTTCTATCTCTATTTTAACTTTGCCAATCTCTTCGGCAAGCCTGCGTTCGAACCGTTCTTCGGCTATAGAGATGGCTTCTTTCCTGGCTTCGATGTCTATCTCTTTAATGATAGTCGCGAAGTCATCGCTTGCCTCGTCACCAAGACGATCTCTCAGGGCTCTCGGAATCGAAATCACTGCCATGCTTATAAGTTACCATATCCGGGGAACAAAGGTAAAGCCCGAGACAGGGGAATGTCCGGGACAGTGCAAACCCGTTTAAATATGCAGTACAACTAGTGTCCTGTCAACCGTCATATTATGGTTGACAGGACACTAGATTACATCGCTTCGCTCGTAATGGAAATAAAATGCTATACTTTTCGTCATTCCATCAAGCCGTGCTAAATCACGGCCCATTGCCGGGGTATGAATATGCTCTCGAACGTCATGAGGGCGAAGCGATCCGTCATGCCGGCTATAAAGTCGCAGACCATCCTGTGCGGGTCGGTATTTGCATCTTCCTTCATGGACACCGGTATCAGATCGGGATGTTCGAGGTAGTAGCCGTAGAGATATTTGAGTATATTCTTGGCCTTGTTGAACTCATCCTTAAGCCTTTCGGACTCGTAAACCCTTTCGTGCAGGAAATTCCTCAAAACGTGTATGGCCTCCAAAATGGTGTCACTTATTTTCAAACCATCCAGGTCTGCCGCAAGGGTACTGTAAACGAGGTCGCCGACCATGGAGTTTATCCTCGTGGAATGGCTGTCGCCGAGCACTTCGTCCACCATGATGGGAATGTCGCCGGGCTTTATTACCTCCGCCCTGAGTGAGTCGTCCAGATCGTGGTTAACGTAGGCGATTACGTCGGAAACGCGCACTACCTGGCCTTCGAGAGTGGCCGCCTTCTCGCCGGGGTTCACGGGTATGATGTTGCCCATGCCCTTGGAGTGCCTGATAATCCCGTTTCTGACCTCGTAAGTGAGGTTTAGGCCGTGACCGTTTTTTTCGAGAAAGTCTACGATGCGCAGGCTCTGCACGTAGTGGTCGAATCCCCTTGGGTTAAGCTCCCTGAGCACGGATTCCCCGGCGTGGCCAAAGGGGGTGTGTCCAAGATCATGGCCGAGGGCTATGGCCTCGGTCAGGTCCTCGTTAAGCCGTAAGGCCCTGGCTACGGTACGCGATATTTGAGCCACCTCCAGAACGTGCGTAAGCCGGGTACGGTAGTGGTCACTGCGCGGAGCCAGAAATACCTGGGTTTTGTGTTTCAGGCGACGAAAAGATTTTGAGTGGATTATCCTGTCTCTGTCGCGCTGAAAGCAGGTGCGGATATCGCAGTGTTGTTCATACTGCCTCCTTCCTTTAGACGAGTCGCTAAAGCATGCCCCGGGATGGAAATACTCGCGTTCCCTCTGCTCGATTTCGGTTCTTATGCTCATTGTATTACCCCGCCGGCAGAATGTACGATAGTTTCGAAAAAACCCGCCACCCCGGAAAGCGAGCCCGTAGTGGGCACTTTTGGGAGCGAGTCGAGAAAATACTTGCCGTAGGGTTTGGTTAAAACCCTCGAATCCAGTATAGCCACGACTCCGGTGTCGGTCTTTTTCCTTATAAGTCTCCCAAAACCTTGTCTGAGGGTTATGACCGCCCGCGGTACCTGGTACTCGTTAAAGGGGTCGCGGCCGTTTTTTGCCATGAACTCCAGTCTGCCCTCCAGCACCGGTTCCGTTGGAGCGGCAAAGGGCAGCTTTGTTATTATAACGCATCTGACCTCGTCGCCGGGGAAATCGACCCCCTGCCAAAAGGTATACGTACCAAAAAGAGCCGAACCCGGACGTGCCCTAAAACTCTCTATCAGGCGGTAATTGTCCATTGTCCCCTGTCTGAATACCTTTATCCCGTCCGTCTGTCCTTCGATGGTATCGGCTACCTCGTTTAAGACGGCATAGCTCGTAAAGAGCACGAGCGTACTGCCGGCGGTTATCCTCAGCAGATCCAACACCCTTTGGGCCAGCCTGCCTGCGTATCCGGCGTACTTTGGAGGGGGCATGTCGTCCGGTATGTAGAGCAAGGCCTGCTTCCCGTAGTCGAAGGGAGAGCTCAGGAGCACCTCGTCGCAGTCGTTAAGGCCAAGGGATGACCTGATATACGTGAAGTCGCCTCCCACGGAAAGGGTGGCGGATGTGAGTATAGCGGCGTCTATGTTGTTAAACACCGATTCCCTGAGTATGGCCGCGACGTTTAAGGGTGTTACGGCAATCTTTACCCGTCCCTTGCTCTTTTCGGCCCAGTAGACGGCATCCGACACGCTCCGGCTGAAAAAAGTGTTAAGCGATCCTTTGACAACTGAGCACCGGGATATTATCGCTTCGAGTTCCCTGAGGTGTTCGTCTTCTTTGTTAAGGGCATACAGGTCTTCCATGAGCTTGCCCAGGTACTGGAGACGTTCTGTCATGGTATCGTCTATGGGCAGGCCGCTTTCCCGTACTCTGAGCGGCCCGTCAACCCCGATCTCGGCGGCTACGCCCGCAAAAAAGCGGTCGGCCGTTTCCCTGGCAGCGGCAAGTGCATCGCCTATATCCACGAGGGTAGTATTTTTTACATTGGAGAGCCTCGCGACGATTCCCTTACCCCTGGTGTTTAAAATGGAGTCGAAGAGGTGTTTCAGCCTGTAGTTCGATATTTCGAGGCCCATGTAATCGGCGGCCACGTCCTCTATTTCGTGGGCCTCGTCAAAGACTGCCGCCTCAAAGGGAGGAAGTACGTTGCCACCCGCGGCCACGTTGGCAAAAAAAAGGTGGTGGTTGGATATGAGAACGTTCGATTGCCTTTCCGTAGTTTTGGCCCTCTGGTAAAAGCACTCTCCATAGAACTTGCAGTCCTTGCCGTAGCAAAGGTCCGGTTCCCTGCTGGCCTTTTGCCACAGTGCCGGAGTTACGTCGACTTCGTGCCTCACCCCCTTGCTCGTCACACTGCGCCATTTCAGCAGTTGCGAAAACCCACCCCGTTCGTGCTCGTCGAAGAGGCCGTCCTGCCGGCACAACTCAAGCCTGCGCAGGCAGAGATAGTTTTCGCTTCCCAGGCAAAGGGCATATTTTATGCCGGAGAACACGCTCCGCTTAAGAAAAGGGAGGTCTTTTTCGAAGAGCTGCCGCTGAAGAGCCTTCGTGTAGGTGGACACGAGCACCCTTCGGCCATCCTTCTCACCGAGCCACACCGCGGCAGCCGACAGGTAGGCGAGGCTCTTGCCAACGCCGGTGCCGGCCTCTACGATTAAATTGCGCCCCTTGCGAAAAGCCCTCATGGCGGCAAGAGCCATTAGCCCCTGCTCGGGACGGTGCTCGTATCCGGAAAGTGTACGCCCCAAAAGTGCTCCGACGTCCAAAGAGTTTGAATCCGTATTTTTATCCTTTGGGGTTCGAGCCTTTTGGGGTTCGGTTTGTTCAGTTTCGGTTTGTGCAGGTTTAGTTTTTACAGGTTCAGGCACTATTGCGTTTCCCCATGGTTTTTTATTTTCAGAAACAGCCTCTTGTTCGGGTACTCCAAAGTCTCGTCCACTTCGACTAAGCCAGGCCTTATAAGCCCGGAGCTCACGAACCGATACACGTCAACGTCCTCATGAATGATATTATAAACCATGGCCATGCTAAAATATTTAAGAAAAATGACATTTTTCTTTGCCGGGATTTGGTTCTCTGAAAAGATATTGACAATTGCCGCTTATTTATCTTATTATGATTAGATTGAATTAATAACGGGAAAGGTGATTGCTATGAAGACTCTATTTATGAAAAAAGGTGAAGCCGAGAGGAAATGGTACGTAGTCAATGCCAACAACCAGATACTCGGACGCATGGCTTCTAAGATTGCCGTTTACCTCAGGGGCAAGCATAAACCTGTGTTTACGCCCAACGTCGATGCCGGTGACTTCGTCATAGTGGTAAATGCGGGCAAAATAAAGCTAACCGGAAATAAGCTGGAGCAAAAGATTTACTACCACCACACCGGCTACATAGGAAACCTGAAGGCCGAAGGTGTCAAAAAAAGGCTCGAAACCAGGCCGGAGAACGTCATAAGGGACGCGGTATGGGGAATGCTCCCCAAAAACAGGCTTGGCCGCTCATTGATCAAGAAACTAAAGGTTTACAGGAATGCCGACCACCCACACGCAGCCCAGAAACCTGAAACGATTACTTTTTAGAGGAGATTTGTATGGCAGAGGTCAGATACACGGCGACGGGGAAAAGAAAGACTTCCATTGCCCGTATAATAATGAAAAAAGGCGGGGGTACCATCAACGTAAACGGCAGGACCCTGGATGATTACTTTTCCCGCGAAACGCTGAGGATGATAATTAACCAGCCGCTCGAAATTACCGGGATGACAGGCAAAGTCGACATAGCCGCCAGGGTAAACGGTGGTGGTTCGGCCGGACAGGCAGGTGCCATAAGGCATGGTATATCGCAGGCACTGGTTAGTTCGGACTCGGACTTCAGGCCAAAGCTCAAGAAAGAAGGGCTCCTTACAAGAGATCCGAGAGAGAAAGAAAGGAAGAAGTACGGCCAGAAAGGCGCAAGAAAGAGATTCCAGTTCTCCAAGAGGTAATTTTCGCAGCCAAAAAACGGCAAAAAATGCACAAAGTTCTCCGGAGCTCCGGACAGCCGTAATCAAAAGTTGCAACGAGGCCACAACCGGAAACCGTAATCAGAGGCTGCAACCGGAAGCCGTAATATGCCCCGAAGCGGGTTAAGCGGTATGTGCTGCCATTTCTGACTGCGGGTAAATTATATAGCAGATAAAGTTTATATATGTATATATGGTAAAAGTAGTCATATGCGGAGGCAGTGGTTACGCGGGTAGTGAGCTGCTTAGAATATTAGCTCTCCACCCCGGCGTGGAGGTGACTGCCGTAACTAGCGAGCAATCGGCCGGAAAGTATGTAACCGACCTTTTCCCGCACCTGTTTCGCTACAAAGGTCTCCGTTACGGGCATCTGGAAAGGCAGGTTTTACTCGACAAGGGGGATGTGTTTTTCACGGCCCTTCCTCATTCCGCATCTCAGGAGACTGTCGATTATTTCTATAAAAACGGGAAAAAGGTAATCGATTTTTCCGCCGACTACAGGTTGAAAGACCCGGAGGACTACCGGCAGTGGTACGGTGTCCAACATCGTTATCAAGACACCTTGAAAGACGCCGTCTACGGGCTGCCCGAAATATACAGGGAAAAGATAAGAGGCGCCTCCGTGATAGCAAATCCCGGATGCTACCCGACTTCGATAATCCTGGCCCTTTACCCCGCTATCGCTCATGGAATAGTTGTACCTGAGACAATCGTTGCGGACTCCAAATCAGGAGTATCCGGAGCCGGAAGAAAGTCGGAGGTCGGCTATTCGTTTTGCGAGGTGAACCAGGGATTCAGGGCATATGGGATTGGAAATCACAGGCACACCCCCGAAATCGAGCAGGAACTCTCAGCCATAGCCCGGCAAAGCCTTCCAAACAGCCTGCCAAAAAGCCTTAAGATTACCTTTACCCCGCACCTTTTACCGATAAACAGGGGCATCCTGAGCACGGTATACGCTGACCTCGGCACTCAGTATGCGGATATGCCAGGCGATACCAAATTGGACGATATTGTCGCACTGTACAAGGAAACGTTCCGTAAAGAGCCATTCGTCGACGTTATGGAAAAGGGCGGGTATCCGGACGTTAAAAACGTCAGGGGTACAAACTACTGCCAGATAGGCATCGGCATTGGCAGGACGGGAAAGCTCATAGCCGTTGCGGCTATAGACAACCTCGTAAAGGGCGCGGCCGGCCAGGCCGTTCAAAATATGAACATTCTTTACGGCTTCGACGAGACAACCGCCCTCGATTCTCTTGCAGTAAATCCATAGCTTGTGTCTGACTGGTGGCCAAAATCCTAAAGAACGGGACGGAGGTTATAATACATAGTTATAATATGGTATAATAATCAGATGGAGCCATTATTGCAGTGGAGCCACTACGGCGGTTCCCGGTCTGCCAAATTAGTATAAACAGCCGGGTAATACCGTTTAGCGATACAATACATAAAAATACTTCGGTCAAACATTAAGGAGGTACAGATGAATACTAGAAAAAAATTGGTATTTGGAACGTCTCTATTGGCAATCGGCTTGATCCTGGGGTTGGTGATAGCTTCCAACTTCAATATAGAGAATCAATCCGTGGCCCAGTCCAAAGACGTGTCCCAGCAGAGTAAGAAAATTCTCGAACAATTCAGTACGGCCTTAGCGGAGGTATCCGACGTGGCCAAGCCTGCCGTTGTAAATATATCTACTACGAAAAACGTCAAACTCCAGGATAACCCGATGTCTCAATTCTTCGACGACCCGATGTTTAAAAGATTCTTTGGCGAGGAGAGCCCCTTTCGTCATCCCACACCAAGGAAATACGAAGCACAGGCTCTCGGTTCGGGTGTAATAGTCAGGGAAGACGGTTACATTCTTACCAATAGCCACGTTGTAAAAGACGTGGACGAAATAAAAGTGAAGCTGAGTGACACTGCGGAATATAAAGGCAAAGTCATCGGCGTGGACGCAAAGACGGACCTCGCCGTAATAAAAATAAACGCAAAGGACCTGCCCACCATAAAGTTGGGTGATTCGGGCAAGCTCAGGGTAGGCGACGTAATCCTCGCCGTAGGTAATCCCTACGGGTTGAACCAGACGGTAACGATGGGCATAGTGAGTGCCGTGGGCCGCTCTAACGTAGGCATCGCCGATTACGAGGATTTCATTCAGATAGACGCCGCCATTAACCCGGGTAACTCCGGAGGGGCTCTGGTTAACATGGACGGTGAACTTGTCGGTATCAATACGGCCATATTTTCCACAAGCGGCGGCTACCAGGGTATTGGATTTGCAATACCGACCAACATGGCTAAGTCCGTCATGGAAAGTCTGATGAAGGGCGGGAAAGTCATAAGGGGATGGCTTGGCGTAAACATACAGCCTTTGACCCCCGAACTCTCGAAATCCTTCAACGTGAAAGAAAAAAATGGCGTTGTCGTTACGGACATCTCAGATGGTGGACCGGCGGATAAGGCCGGCTTCAGGAGGGGGGACGTCATCACGGCATTCGAAGGCAAAGAGGCCACCTCCACAAGGCAATTGCGAAACATGGTGGCAAACACCTCCCCCGGTTCCGAGGCTCGGGTCACAATCTCCAGAGACGGAAAACCGATGGTACTTAAAATAAAAATTGGTGAACTTCCGGAGGAGAAACTCGCCGCCGCGGGCCACACGGAGGGAAGCCACGATAACAAAATGCGCGGCGTAAGCGTACAGGACATAACTGCCCAGTCGAGGGAAAAGTTCAGTATTCCCGCCAAGGTAACGGGAGTAATCGTTACAAACGTAGACGACTCCAGCCCCGCCCAGGGGGTGTTACAGCCGGGCGACATAATACAGGAGATTGACAGGAAGAAAATCGACGGCGTGGGAGACTATGAGGCCGCCCTTACAAAGGCTCAAAAACACGACGAATTGCTGCTTTTGGTCTTCCGTGGCGGTGCATACATATACGTGACTCTTAGTGTTAAAGAATAAACGATAGCTTATCCCGAAATACGCACCGATATGGAAGAGATTAGTAAAATTATCCACGAACAACGCACGAATGCGGCTGAAGGGATTGAAGACACACTAAGAAAGAACCTTCGTGCTCCTTCGGGCACTCGGCAGAGCCGCCATACGAATTCACGGGATTTGCGGGGTTGTTCGTGGCGGGTTCTTTGTTAATGGAGCACTCCCCGTTAAAGGTTTGCGAGATCTTTTCCAGCATACAGGGTGAATCCACTTATCAGGGGCTTCCCTGCTCCTTCGTAAGACTCAGTGGCTGTAATTTGCGCTGCACCTACTGTGACACCACTTACGCCTATGACGAGGGTTACGAAACGGGCATAGATGAGATAGTATCGCGCGTCGGCGCCATGGGTTTTGGTCTGGTGGAAATAACGGGTGGCGAACCCCTCCTTCAGCAGTCGGCGGGATTTTTGCTGGACGCCCTCGTAAAGGAGGGTTTTACCGTCCTTGTCGAGACTAACGGATCGATAAACATAGCTCCTTTTAACAGTAGTGCCGTTTATATAATGGACTTCAAGACTCCGTCCAGCTCGATGGACAGGTTCAACGATTTCTCAAACGTAAACCTTCTCAAAAAGGAAGACGAGGTCAAGTTCGTCGTCTCCGGTGCGAAAGACTATGAATGGGCCATAGGGGTATGCGGCAAGTACGGACTCTTTCGTCGCGTCACGGTGCTCATGTCACCCGTGTTCGGCGTAATGGATGCCGGGACGCTCTCCTCGTGGATAATCCGCGACAGGCTGAGAGCCAGGTTGAACGTACAGATCCACAAGCATATTTACGGAAGTAGAAGTCGTGGAGTATAATAACGAATGATTGGATAACGCCATGTATCAAAGCTTGTCCATCGGTGGAAACTGTGCCAATACATTTTAGGAGACAGGAGAAAGAAGAAAGGAGATAATATGGCAGCACCAATATCGATACAAGGACAGTTGTTAATGCAAGCCGGGCTGGTTACCGAAAAACAGATAATGGAAGCCCTCGATATTCAAAAATCGGAGGCCGGCAAACGTCTTGGTTCAATCCTGATAAGACAGGGGTATGTAAAAGAAGAGGTTTTGTCGGAATTTTTCAGCAAGCAATATAAAGTTCCGTTCATCGATATATCCCAGTATCAGATAGACTCCGCGCTGGTTAAGAAAATACCTTTCGAAAAAGCCAGAAAGCACGTGATGATACCCATTACCATGGAAGGGGAGTCTTTAAGGCTTGCCATTGCTGACCCTTCCAACAACCCTGCCATCGAAGACGTCAAATTCATAACGAGAATGAAAATAGCCGTTAACGTGGCTAACGAATCGGACATATTGAAGTCGATAGAGCAACATTATCCTAAATCCGACCAGCAGAAGTTAGTACCCGAAATGAGCAGGGGCCCCCAGGAGAAGACAACTCTGGACATGGGGGATATCAATAAGCTCATCGGGAAGGTGTCTCAAAATATTTCTATTATCGAGCAGAAAGACGAAAAGATTTCACTAACCGCAGCCGGAACCGCTCCGATAATACAACTGGTAAACGGGATTCTGATGAACGCAGTGAGCGACAGGGCCAGCGACATACACATAGAGCCCTGGGAAAAGGAGCTGCACGTAAGGTACAGGATTGACGGGGTACTAAAACAGGCATTCCCCCCATTCCCCGATACCGTCAAGAATCCCCTGGTTTCGAGAATAAAGATAATGGCCCGCCTGGACATATCCGAAAGGCGTTTGCCACAGGATGGAAGAATCAAAATAAAGTATGGCACCGACAAGGAGATCGACTTCCGGGTATCTACGCTGCCCCTTCAGTTTGGCGAAAAAGTGGTCATGAGGTTACTGGATAAATCGAATCTGAACCTCGATTTGAAAGTTTTAGGTTTTGACGACAAGCAACTCGATAATTTCATCGAGGCTATCGAAAAACCTTATGGGATGGTGCTGGTAACCGGCCCTACGGGAAGCGGTAAAACTACGACGCTCTATTCCGGGCTTTCCCATCTTAATAAGCCCGGTGTAAACATCATGACGGCCGAGGACCCGGTGGAGTATAACCTTGCCGGCATCAACCAGGTACAGGTTAAGGCAGAGGTAGGGCTTACGTTTGCGAATGCTTTAAGATCGTTTCTGCGGCAGGACCCCGATATAATACTCGTCGGTGAGATAAGAGACCAGGAGACTGCCGAGATAGGAGTCAAGGCGGCCCTGACCGGACATCTTGTCCTGAGCACCCTGCACACCAACGACGCGCCATCCACCATTACCAGGCTTTTAAACATTGGCATAGAGCCCTTTTTGGTGTCGTCGTCGGTTATCCTGATTATAGCCCAGAGATTAGCCAGGAGGATTTGCAAGAAGTGCAAGACGGAACATAAGGTTTCGGAGTCGATGCTTCTGAAGGCCGGAGTGGCTCCCGAAGAGGTTTCCGATTTCAAGTGCTTTATCGGCACCGGGTGCGATGAGTGCAATAATACCGGATACAGGGGCAGGTTGGCCATGCACGAGGTAATGCCGATGACCAACGATCTGAAAGAGGTAATTCTTAGCGGCGGAACCGCCGAAGTCATCAAGAAAGAGGCGGTGCGTTCGGGCATGCTGACGCTCAGGCAAAGCGGTTTAAACAAGGTTAAACAAGGGCTTACTTCTATAGACGAAGTATTTAGAAGCACCTTCGGCGATTAATAAAGATTCTTACAAAGGAGGTAATCAATGGCAAAACTCGTTACTATACTCGAGGTGCTTTCGGATGAGGATATACAGTGGCTTCTGTCGGCCGGCGTGGAGGAGCGTATCGAACCCGATACGGTAGTTATAAAGGCAGGCGAATACATCTCATCTATATATATAGTTCTTGAAGGAACTTTAGGAATTTATTTGTCCCAGTCTGAGGACAAGCTGATAAATACGGTAGGTGCCGGGGAGATTCTCGGCGAGATGTCGTATCTGGAAGATAACCCCACGTCGGCTACCGTTATCTCGCAGGAGCCTGCCGTGCTGCTTAACATATCGAGAGATGCATTGGATAACAGGATAGGCGAGGACCCGGATTTTGGGAGACGATTGTATAAGGGGATAGGCATTGCCGTATCCCAGCGATTGAGGCAAACCCTGGCGCGGGTGGATTACATGCTCGAAATGATGGAAAGAGCAAAAACATGGCAGATATAAGTTTGACGGAATGAACCAAATTGACGTCAGGAAAGACGTTCCCATTGCCTTTTTATTATTGCTGGCCACGTTGGCCGTTTATTTTAACGTTCGCAACTATGGATTCGTAAGCTATGACGATTTCACCTACATAACCAAAAACGATTATATTAAAGACGGGCTTACGTGGGACAGCGTCAAATGGGCATTTTCGACGATGTACTTTACCTACTGGCACCCACTCACGTGGCTGTCATACTTAATCGACGTGAACCTCTTCGGCTTTAGTCCCGCCGGATACCATATAGAAAACGTGTGTTTTCACGCCGTCAATTCGTTACTGCTGTATTTCTTCTTAATGAGGGCTACGGGACGCCGTGAGGCGAGTGCCGTAGTAGCCGCCCTGTTTGCCCTTCACCCAATAAACGTGGAATCCGTAGCGTGGGTATCCGACAGGAAAAACGTTCTATCCACCTTCTTCTGGCTTGCATCCGTGATCGCCTACGCAGGGTACGTGAAAAGGCCAGCCATTGGCAGATATCTTGTCGTTTTGTTTCTTTTCGTCCTGGGTCTCATGTCAAAACCTATGCTCGTAACGTTGCCCTTTACCCTCCTCATTCTGGATTACTGGCCACTGGGGCGATTGTCGAAAACGTCGGCCAGTGGAGACATCCTCGAAGGTAAAGAGGGCTTCGTAGCGAAAGCCTTGTACATGGTGGCCGAAAAGGTACCTTTCTTTTTTCTTTCGCTACTTTCGGGTCTGATAACCTTAAAAGCGCAAATGCAATGGGGTGCAGTAGCTTCGCTCGAATTTCTTCCCATGAAAGACAGACTCCTCAACGCCATAGACTCCTACGCTGGCTACCTGTACAAGCTTTTCTGGCCCTCCCGGTTAGCCGCCATTTACCCTTTTGCAGAACGTTCCGACGTTATTCCCGCCATAATAAGCGCCATGGTACTTATCACGATAACGGCATTGACGTTTATCGAAAGGAAATCCCGCCCCTATCTGTTGATGGGATGGCTATGGTTTTTAGTAACATTGGTGCCGGTCATACAGATAGTGCAAGTGGGTTCCGCACCAATGGCGGACAGGTTCGCCTACGTACCTGGGATAGGGATCATGACGGCCACGGTGTGGTATTTGAGCGACATCGCTAGCCACGTCAGAGCCGGAATGAAGTTCCTTGCCGTAGCAACCACGTTGTGTCTCGTTATTCTGTCCATACTGTCCTTCAACCAGACGAAATATTGGCAAAACTCCCTGGTTTTATACAAACACGCCTCGGATGTCACGCAGGGCAATTATGTGGCACTCAACGGCTATGGAATCGAATTCTTCAATATGGGAAGTATAGACGATGCCATTGAGAAGTTTTCTCTTGCCCTTCGTTATATACCCGAACTCTCTTCGTTAAATGAGCAGGTAAACGAACATATGTGGATGGCCCTCGCCCGTAAGGGGAGAGCAAAGGAGGCCGAAAAGTATTTCGTTAAATCCGTCCAGTTCAAGTATAAGTATAAAGACGTCAGCCCGGCCCGGTTAAACAAGATGATGGCCAGGGCCTACATAAAAAGAGGGGGATATGCCGAAGCCTGCGAATACCTCTTAAAGGCCCTTCAATTGGACGGAAACGACGCCGGGGGCTTTGTCGACCTTGGAGAGGTACTCTTTGCCCTCAAACGATACGAAGATGCCGTTCTATCATTCAAAAAGGCTATATATCTGCAGCCACGGGACTGGCGCTCCCATTATTTCCTGGGCGAGACACTGGCAAAGCTTGGCAGGCAGGAGGAGGCAACTGCGTTTTTCGAAGATGCCCGCAGGCTCAAACCGACAACCGAAGCCCCCGGCCTCCATTGAAAAAATATGCCGTGTTATTCGAAACGGGTTTTTTTCGTGAAAACAATTACTTCTTCCCCTTCCTCCTATACCTGATCGCACTGTATTGCGCAACCCTGTACTATATTATTCGAACCCCTTTGATAGGCCCCGATGCCGACATGTGGTACCACTTAAGCCACGGCAGGTACATTTTTCAAAACGGCAAATTACCGGAGAACTCGTACTTTTCCTTCATTTTGCCTGGCAGGGGATTTATCGACTACTACTGGCTCTTCCAGGTGCTCCTGTTTGGTACGTACTCGCTATCGAAGTTCATCGGTATACTGATTGTAAGGGACAGCCTGTACTTCGCCACGGTTACGGCCATACTGTTTTTCCTGGTGAGGCAGAGGAAGGACCTGAGGACTTTCTCGTTAATCTTTACCGCCTGCTTCCTGGTATTGTTAATGAGAGACCTGTACGTCAGGCCGCATGCCATTTCCTACCTGTTCATGGTAGTATTCATATATATACTCGAATACGATAAGAAGAAGATACCCCTCCTGCCGGTACTGGCCGTTTTGTGGGTAAATTTCCACGGTATAGAGTACCCTGTCATGTTGATCGTAATTTTTGCCTACACGGCGGAGATGGCGGTAAGGAAGGTTAACAAGCGGGCTAAGACGACGGCAGGAGAGCTCTTTTACTTTTCCATGCTGGCCGTTACACTGTTGGCGCCCTACGTAACGCCAAATGGTGCCGGACTGATACATGTGCCTTTCGTGCCTACCCGCTATGCATCCATGTACCTGGACGAACTGCGCCACGTCGAGCCGAAAGAAGTGTTCTCATTTTTCTTTTCGTTGGATGATATTCCATATGCCGCGGTGACTAACGTCCTGGTGGTGGCCTTAGTGGTGCTTTTTATAACGGCAACCGTAAGGAGTCGCCTAAGGCTGAGCCACGCCATCATGTTTGCTGCGGGTGTTTTTCTCCTGGGCAAGTGCATAAGATTCGTTAACGAATTTGCAATCCTGTGCCTCCCTTTAGCCAGGGCGGCCCTGGCTGGCGATTCCTCCGGCGAGGTGTCCGAAAGGCCTGAAAACTCCGGCGGCAAACCTGCCGCCGGGGCACTTACAATCGTGGTTTCCGTGCTCCTTATGGCAATACCCTTCTTATTTTTGAAAGACTTCTTTGCAGGCACGAACAGATTCGATCGGTCCAACCTTACTATGCCCCACGGTGTCGCCGCTTTTCTTAAGCGCGTCGATGCAGGGGGTAACGTCATGAACTATCCCGATAAAGGTGGCTATTACCTGTGGGAGCTATATCCGAAGTACTCAATATTCATGGACCTGGAAGTACCCTTTCTGTTTACCGACCAGGACATGTTTACCGGTGTGAACACGTTTTACGATGGTGCTGTACTGGAAAAGACTATCCGGGCACACAGTCCCGAATTCTTTACCGTACCTGTCACGGACAAGTCCTTTGGGGAGCTGATGAAGAAATACCCATGGTACGTACCGGTCTTTTTCGACGACTCGGAGGTGCTGTTTGCAAATTCGGCGAAATACCCCTCTATTGCCACTAAATACGCCATCAGGGCTATCGATCCGTTCGCAGTCACGGGCATAAAGTGGAGCGAATTAAAGAATTCGGGCATACCCGCCGTTACTTATGAGCTGGAGAGGATAAACGAGGTTGACCCCAATGTCTTTATTTCACGTATTATCGTATCCATGGTATACAACGGTACCGGACAGTACGAAAAGGCTCTTTACCACGCGCAACTCGCCATATACCTGGCCCCCGGAAAGCCGGACGGCTTCGAGAACAAGGCAAGGGCCCTAATCGGCATGAAAAGGTATTTTGAAGCGATAGCCTCTGCCAAAGACGCTATAGACAGATCAAAAGACGATCGGCTAAAAGAAAACTACAGACTCCTTTCTCTTTGCTACCTTGGCATGGGGGACTACAAACATGCCTTTTACGCCTTAAAAAAAGACGTGAACTACTTCTACCACGGCACTTCCTATA
>JADFXJ010000081.1:13340-18628 GCA_015233615.1 Nitrospirota bacterium | reverse complement strand
GTGTTTCGGGAGCCACTATTTTAGGCGACGGCACGGTCGCCCTCATTCTTGACATTCCCAATTTGGTACACATGGTAGAGAGAAAAAACATTATGGACGACTGCAATGCCTTTTAGACCGAATAAACTTCAGGCTGTGGTTAAGAAAGTGCTATGATTAATGATATATGAAATATGGTAATGAAACCGGAGGTTAAATATGAATGTAGAGATGGTTAACCCATTTTTGGTGTCACTTATGAATGTTCTGTCTACAATGGCTCAAGTAGAAGCAATAATGAACAAGCCCACTTTAAAACAGGGTGATAGAGCGACGGGAGATGTAACCGGTTTTATTGGACTTACGAGTACGAATATAAAGGGATCTTTGGCAATTACTTTTACGGAATCTGCTATTATACAGATTGCTTCTCAAATGCTTGGTGAAGTATTCGAAATAATCGACGAGAGCGTTATCGATGCTGTAGGTGAAATAACAAATATGGTTTCAGGTGGAGCAAAGAAAATATTATCGGAAAAAGGATACAAGTTCAATATGGCAATTCCTTCGGTAATATCGGGAAAGGATCATATTATTACTCATAATACGAAAGGAGCTATAGTGCTGGTACCATTCGAGACACAGGCAGGCAGTTTATTTGTCGAGGTGTGTTTTGAGGGATAAGATAAACACGTTGCCGGAGGGGTTGGTTAACCCCTTTTGGCTTGACTATAATCCTAAAAGTACCTTTAATTTATATCCGCCTTGTCTGCTAAACCCATACTTTTGATAAAAGTTTAACGAGCGTTTGAATTCCGGCAAAGGTGGAGTGGTTACCTCCATGCGCTTCCATCCACTTGACGCTCCGAAGGTTTTTGCTTTCTCCAGTAACATTCTGCCGATGCCTCTCGAACGATAATCGGGAGAGACGTAAAATTCCTGTATTAATCCGTATGAACCATTGGCGTAAAGAGAATAGCTCTCGCAAAGCGTAATTAATCCGACTTCAGTTTCATGTTCGGTTTCGTTTTTAGTTTCAAGTTCCGTGTCCCTGGCTAAGAAGATATGGTATATACTTTTGTCTATTAATTCCTTAGCTTTCGGTTCTGCATCGTTAACGTTGAAATCAAACGACTTTACGCCGGTGCGTTGTATTATCTCGTCAAGCAATCGCTTAACCATCGACGCAATTACTTTAGAATTGCACGGAGCGGCTTCTTCTATTTTTATTTTCACGGCTGATTCCTCAAACTTCTATACTTCGAAGCTTACGTGCCTGTCTATAAAGGTGTCCAGGTACCGCTTGGTCTTTTCTCTTATCTTTGTGAACTGTATGCCAATGAAGGCGAAATTACCTCTTTTGGCGTAATTCTTAATATTTACGCTGATTAGATGAGAATCCTCGATTCCGGGCAATAAGAATTCCAGCTCTATATCGTCGCGTTCGAGTAGTATTTTTTCGTCGTAGACGTTTTCGATTTTTGTCTTGAACCCGCATCCGGCTTTGCTTAAGTCTATGATAGTTCCGGATATGGCGTTGTACTCTACCTTCAGTTTGGCCGGTAAGAGGCATGAAAGCCGTTCTTGCCGCCTGAGGTCTATTTTCTCGATAACCTTCGGATAGTTTATAAATAAAAGCCGCACCGGCGTAGTAATGGAGCCCAGTAATTCGGATTCGAATCCAAAAACCTTTCCGTCGTATACGTATCGTACGATTGTGTGGGTTCCCTGGATAAGTGTTTTATCGAGGGTCTCAGGTAGCCCGGTGTCTGGAAAAGTAGCAATGATGCACTGGTCGCCTGCCATGCCAACGAATTCGCTATTAATTTTGACGTCCAAACCATCCAGGCTTATTTGAAGTTTCGTGTTTATTTCTAATTTTAGACGATTATCCATATACGGGACAGATTGCAAAAGATCCGGCTCCTTTCTTGACGTGTCGCTCATGTGCACGTCCTATAAACCGGGGCACGTCTCTTCAAGAGACATCAGGCTGCTTCTCCTTACGTTTTAGTATACTTCCCGGCACAAAAGTGGAATATTCCCGGTAAAGCGCGACAATAAAATTCTACTTAAAATAGCAACTGCCAATTCTTAGATTATATCATAGATGAAAATAAGAAATTATGCAATACCCTTAGTCATTAGATATCTCAAAAGTTTAAAAAATATCCAACCGAATGAAATTGTAGAAAAAATATCCAAAAATTTATTATAATAGAGCATGTTATCAGGAGAAACAAAGGCGTGGGAGACTTTATCTTCGCTTGAGGCACTTGAGGTCTGCAAACGAACCGGAGCCTTATTTGACGTTCAATCCGGTGCTTACACACTTGTTTCGCTTGGGTGTCAGTTTCGGGTCGACACGGCAACGAGGACAATTACGGGTATATCACCCGGGTCGCAGCGGTTGTTGAGCGGTCTCGGAGATTTTTTCAGGCTCTCCGCACTATGGTACCTTTCGGCTTTAAAGGACATATCCATAACCGGGGAGTGGATCTCTCCTGAAAACATGAGGGAGGGCCAGATATTTTTTAAGGGGTCCCACGTGCTGCCTCTTAATAAATTGGCGACCGGATACGGAAACGACAGAGATGGTTTTTTAAAAAAAGGGCTTAACCTTGGTGGCAGGCAGGTTTTCTATGGCGACGCGGCCGTTGAGCTCTTACCATTTCCAAAGCTTTCCGTGATGATTATCCTATGGCTTGCAGATGATGAGTTTCCGCCACGAGCCACTTTATTGTTCGATTCTTCCAGCGAGTTTCGGTTACCGGTAGATATACTATGGTACGTTGCCATGATTAGCGTGCTGATGATGACCTTTTGACGCTTTGCCGTTGGATAAAGTGTTCGGTATTGAATTATTGTAATCCTTAATTTTACGGGAGTTTCCCCAATTATCATTTGCCGTTTTCGTGTTTTTCGCGGTTAAATGTCTTCTTTATGATCGCAACCCGGCCCGAGTAATCGCGCGAAGCATCCATCCCCCCCCCCGCCCCTTTCCAAGGGGAGCCTTAAGGGAAAGGATTTTATCCTTTCCCTTAAGAATCCCTTACCTGCAAGGGGCTTCGCCCCCTTGACCCCCCGAAGTCAAGCGCGCCGTGAGCAATGAACCCCGGACGACGATGTGGTCCTTAAGGGGGTTTCAAAAGGGGGCGAAGTCCCCTTTGGCTCCTCTTTCCTATTAGGAAAGAGGCGGGGGTGATTGGTGCCTTGCCCTTTTAGGGCGAGCGGATGATACCCCGGGATAATTACCATCGTTAGATAGCCGTAAGGTCATTAGGACTCGGCGGCAATTGACCCGCCGCCTGCGGCACCGGCGAGACGGCCTGCCTGAGTCGCTTTCCATGCAAGCCTGCCTGCTACTTTATAGCGGAATTCAGTGGGATGCAATACAGCAGCCACACGGATTCAGGGCTAGATTCCGGACAAGCCGGAATCTAGTCCTTTGTATCGCATTCCACTGGATTCCGCTGTATGTCGCCAATACCGGCCTTTTTTAACGGTACGCATATTTAACGCCAAAAGAGCCATTATTAAATCGTTACTTTAAGCTAAACTTGCCGCTGAACTTTCCGGATTAAACTTCCTTGCCCTTTTAGCCGAAATAAATGTAGATGCAGGTGTTGACGTGGTGGTTTGGTTGTTTATATTAAGACGGTCTCTTTGTGCCGGATTTTGTGTTAGAATAGATATTTGAAATGCCTGACGATAATGAATAATGCTCGACGATGATGATTAACGATAATGCTTGACGATAAGGTAGTTTTGATAACCGGCGGTACCGGCTCATTTGGACGTAAATTCACCGAATACGTTTTTGCGAGGCACAGGGTAAAAAAGCTTATAATCCTCAGCCGCGACGAATTCAAACAACATGAGATGTCCCAGATGTTTCCCCAGGATAAGTACCGGATAAGGTTTTTCCTTGGTGACGTAAGAGACAGGGATCGCCTTTACCGTGCCTTTAACGGGGTTGATTACGTCATACACGCCGCCGCCTTAAAACACGTAATGGCGGCTGAGTACAACCCTTTCGAAGTGGCCAAGACAAACATAATAGGGGCACAGAACATAGTTGAAGCGGCTATAGACAACGGCGTGAAAAAAGTCGTGGCTCTTTCAACCGACAAAGCCGTAAATCCTATAAACCTCTATGGTGCCACCAAGCTTGCCATGGAGAAAATCCTTGTAGCGGCGAACTCTTACGTAGGTACCAAAGATACGGCCTTTTCCGTTGTCCGGTACGGTAACGTAGTCGGCAGCAGGGGCAGTGTTATACCCTTGTTCCTGAAGTTAATTCGTCAGGGTGCTAAAGAACTCCCCCTGACGGACGAGAGGATGACCAGGTTTTGGATAACTCTCGACGAAGCCGTCGAGGTAGTGGAAAATGCCCTGGTCGAGTCGATTGGCGGCGAGGTCTTCGTTCCAAAGATGCCCAGCATGAAGGTAGTTGACCTCATAAAGGCCATATGCGAGGACTGCCGGGTTAAGATAGTCGGTGCACGCCCCGGAGAAAAAATCCACGAAACCCTCGTATCCACGGACGAGTCTGCTTATACCATAGATTTTTCGAACGGATCCAGGCAGTTGTTCGTCGTGCTGCCAACCCTGTTTTGCGCGACTAAAATTGCCCAAAAATACAAGGCTTTTAAAAAAATGCCCGAAGATTACCCTTACAGGAGCGACGGCAACGACCTGTGGCTGACCGTTGACCAGATGAAAGAATATCTTAGGGGTTTTGGTAACAGCTATGAGATGAATCATGAATAGCCCCATTACTTACGCCAGGCAGGGCATTAGCGACGACGACATCGACGAAGTGGTTAAAATACTCAGGTCCGACATCATAACCAGGGGTAAAAAGACCGAAGAGTTCGAGAAAAGCCTGGCCGGGTATTGCGGGGCAAGGTATGCCGTAGTATTTAACTCCGGCACGTCCGCACTTCACGGCGCGTACTTCGCCGCCGGTCTGGGCAAGGGGGACGAATTCATAACGTCTCCCATGACGTTTGCCGCAACCGCCAACGCCGGTCTGTTTCTCGGCGCCAGGCCGGTATTTGCAGACGTGGAAAGCGATACCGGCAACGCAGACTTCCAGAGTGTCTATGAAGCTATAACGGACAAGACCAGGCTAATCGTGCCCGTGCTGTTTGCCGGCCATCCGGTAGAGAGCGAGCGTTTATTCTCCCTTGCCGCCGAAAGGGAGCTTGTGGTGGTCGAGGACGCCTGCCATGCCCTGGGTGCTTCTTACGAACGGAGGCATTTTAGCGGCGGGGAAGTTGCCGGGAAGTTTGCCGGGAAGTTTG
>JADFXJ010000081.1:0-13240 GCA_015233615.1 Nitrospirota bacterium | reverse complement strand
GAACGGAGGCATTTTAGCGGCGGGGAAGTTGCCGGGAAGTTTGCCGGGAAGTTTGATGGAGATCGTGACGGAAAGCCCGGCGGGAAGTTTAAAGTTGGTGCCTGCTCCCACTCCCACATGGCGGTATTCAGCTTTCATCCCGTCAAGGCTATAACGACGGGGGAGGGTGGTGCAGTACTTACGAACGACGAGGAGTATTACGATAAACTCAAGGCCTTCAGGCAGCACGGAATAATCAGGCCTCCGGACAACAGCCATGGTGAGTGGTATTACGAGATGCAGATGCTGGGTTATAATTATATTATGACGGATTTCCAGGCGGCCCTTGGCATTTCCCAATTGAAGAGGCTGGATGGCTTCATAGCCAGAAGGCGTGAGATAGTTAAGAGGTATAACGAGGCATTCGACGAATATAACCCTTACTTCGACGTGCCAGTAACACGGGCTTACGTCTCTTCTGCGTGGCATTTATATCCCATAAGGCTAAAGGACGCCTGTTTACAGATCAAAAGCGAGATCTTCTCCAGGCTGAGAACACAAGGAGTTGGCGTGCAGGTCCACTACATTCCCGTGTACCGGCATCCTTACTATAGGTCTCTCGGATATAAAGACGGCCTGTGCCCGGTGTCGGAGGACTTTTATCGCCGCGAAATAAGCTTTCCCCTCTACCCTGCAATGGGCGATGGAGACGTGGAAAGGGTGATAGAAGGCGTAACCCAGGTTTTCGAGAGCTTACACGCCGTTTGAACAATAAACAGGCTGGATAAAAACAGGCTGGATACCGGGTATAAATATTATGGAAGATATATAAATATATGGAAGATAAACTAAAGAGCGTGGCCTTTATACCGGTTAGACTAAGTTCGTCCAGATTGCCGGAAAAACACCTCAAGCCCATAGGTGGCAAACCGCTTCTTTCCTGGGTTATAAGCAGGTTGAGAGATTGCGGGGAGATAGACGATATAGTTATATGTGCTCCATGTGATCGGCAAAGCGGGAAACTGAAGAGCTTCGCCGAATCGGAGGGTGTTACGCTGTTTGTATACAGCGGGGACATAGACGACGTAGTAGGCAGGTTAACCGCCGCTGCCATAAAGTACGACGCCGGGCTATGTGTATTAGCCAGCGGCGATTGTCCTCTGATAGCACCTGCTACGGTAGACGCCATGGTAAGGTTGCTAAAGAGAAATTTAACCCTGGGCAACGTGCAATTTGCCGAAATAAACGGCTCCCTGCCAATACACGAGGGGTTGATCGTTTCCCGGAGATGGGTATGGGAGCGGGCGCAAAAGTATTCGGATACGCCCGAACTCAGGGAGCACCAGTTTCCCGTATATTTGAGAAACGTTTATCCGGAAAAGTTCGAAGACCTGAAAACTTTTTGGTTTGAAGACGAAGCCATATACTACGAAGTGCGCCACAGGATTTCGGTGGACACCCCGGATGACCTTAAGTTCATGAATTGCTCTTTCGATGCGCTGAAAAGCCGCGGAAAAGATTTTAATCTGCAAAACGTAATATCACTCCTCGCCGAAGACCCCGGGATGCGTGCGATAAACGGACAAGTATACCAGAAAAACTATGGCGAGAAATCTTACAAGGCGCTTTTTTGCGTATCCTCCGGTACGGGCAGAGCCGATGGCTGCGATTCTTTGCCCGGTTCCGTGTCCGAACCTTTGTCCGATTCCGTGGATCTGGGCACGGCGTTGGTAAACCTCTTTGGCATAGGTGTCAGGTTTGCCTGTTTGGACGAGGAAACCGGGGCATACGTTCAATCCAAAGGGTTTAGCGTGTCGCAGGTGAAAAGTTTTGACGACGTACCGTCCGTACACTCACTTTATAGCTACGACGTAGCCATATTCGAACCATTACCGGGGATAAGCCGCGTGATAGAAAAAGTAAAGGCTGCCTATGGCGTTAAAACTGTCTTGCTCGACTCACCATTCAGCCACGGCCCATCCGGCCATGGATTGACTCCCACGGCGTTTGAAAGGGTTGACCTCCACGTTAGCCCGGATAGAGAAAACGGTGAGGCCGGCGTTGCCAAAAAGATAGCCGAACTTTTAAAATAAATGGATATTTTGCAATATAAAACTTTAGCGAAGGCGAAACTTTAGCTATGAAGAAAAGTTTGAAATGAAAGACATCGTAGTTTTTTTAATAACGTCGGGCCTTACATGCCAAGTTGGTGAAAGATGCCTCGATACCCTGAAGAGAACCGATCTCTCGAAGGCCGAGTTGTTTATTGCCCAGGGAGTATCCTTTGGACCGGCCGGGGCGGCAGACAGGTTAAACGCCTTGCTCCTCTATGCTAAAGGCAGGCCGTCGGTCTTTGTGCATGACGTGATAGTGGATGACTACGATTGGGTTGAAAAGTTATTTAAAGCCTCTTCGAAAGCCGGCTCACTCGTAACAGGGTGTCTCCGGGAGGCGGACGAAAGCGGGCATACCGTGGCCGGGTTATTTCCGAAGCCGTCGTCGGAGGCGGAGTTCATTACCAGCTTTCCAGCCGGCGGTGAAGATTACCTGTATATACCATCGGTAGTTGAAGGAGTGATGGCGGTGTCCGACTCAAATGCCCTTCGTTTTGATAATAAAGTCGGCGAGTTATATTTGGAAATGGATTACTCACTGCAGGCGTGGAGTGCCGGTGAAAGGGTGGCTGCCTCTACCGATCTTATGGTAAGGCACGCGGGCAGGCCCCATCGTTATGGCCCAAAAGCGTTTGACACTGCGGTCGTGGAATCCGAAAAAAGCGCCGAAAAAAGCTATGATACCGAATTTGCCAGTAAATGGAGCGGTTTTTTAGAGGGGTCTCTCTTGTCTAAAGAAGGATTGGAATACTTGTCGCCTGCGTTTGGTTTGCACCGTGAATGAGTTAGCTTCATACACACAGACATGCTGGGCACCCATTTTTTTCGTTGGTTTTTCGTTAGATTTTTGTTTGTTCTTCATCGTTTTTTAACTGCACGGGGATTGGTGTCTTTAAGTCTGCCCATTATTTGCCGATAATATATGCATAGGAATTTCAAAGTAGTTTCACGGTAGCCGTAGGCTGTCTAACCTGGGGTTTTTTAAAAAGGAAAAGGACATGAGAACACTTTTGAGGAAATCTTTTATTCATTTGAAAGATACTTCTATGGCAGCGTTGTTGTCATCTATCATAATTTGCAGTTTTCCAGTGGTTTCTTATGCTTTAAACTGGTCTACCGGAAATAACATTGCTGGCATAGTTGGAATTAATGCTATAGCTTATGGTGGTGGTACTTTTGTTGCCGGGGACGGCAGTGGGAATGTCTACACCTCAGCTACTAATGGAGCTAGCTGGTCTGCCGCAAATAACATTACTGGGCCGGGAAAGTACATTGCTGCTATAGCCTATGGTGGGGGTATTTTTGTTGCATGTGAAAGCAGAGGGAATATCTACACCTCAAATACTAATGGAGCTAGCTGGTCTGCTGGAACTAACATTATTGTGCCGGGAAATCGAATTAATGCTATAGCTTATGGTGGTGGTACTTTTGTTGTCGGGGACGACAGTGGGAATGTCTACACCTCAAATACTAATGGAGTTAGCTGGTCTGCCGCAAATAACATTGCCGGTGGAAATCGAATTTGGGCTATAGCCTATGGTGGGAATACTTTTATTGCCGGGGGCGACAGTGGGGATATCTACACCTCAGCTAATGGAACTAACTAACTGGTCTGGCCCAACTAACGTTGCTGGCATACATCTCATTTTCTCTGTAGCCTATGGTGGGAATACTTTTGTTGTCGGGGACGACAATGGGAATATCTATACATCAACTACTAATGGAGCTAGCTGGTCTGCCGCAAATAACATTGCTGGGCCAGGAAAGTTCATTCATGCTTTAGCCTATGGTGGGAATACTTTTGTTGCCGGGGAAAACAGTGGGAATGTCTACACATCAGCTAATGGAGTTAGCTGGTCTGCCGCAAATAATATTGCCATAAATGGCTATATTTTTACTATAGCCTATAGTGGGACTACTTTTGTTGCTGGGGATGGTAACAGTGGGACTGTCTACTATGCTGCCGTCATTTTTGTTCCTACAGTTACCACCACTGCGATATCAGGCATAAACTCCACCGCCGCCGGCAGCGGTGGAACGGTTACGTCTAACGGGGGAGGAGCGGTTACTGCCGAAGGCGTATGCTGGAGTACGTCGGCTAATCCAACTGTAGCAAATAGTTGTACTAACGATGGTACCTCAACACCATTTACAAGTTCCATAACAGGCTTAACGGTAGAAACTACGTATCACGTGAGGGCATATGCAACAAACTCAGCAGGTACGGGTTATGGAAGCGATGTTCAATTTACAACCGTTTCTTACAGTGTAACCTACAGGTTTCCGTATTTTCACACTGCCGCTGCCAACGTGATATACTGTGTTGCATCAAACGTAACCAGCCAGGATGCTACCGTGTCTTTCCAGCCAAAGGCGGGGGGAGTATATATCTCTTCATGGTTTACCTCCATTAACCTCGGCACTCTTAAAGCTAATGCAATCGACATGTTTACATTTAACGGTAACACGGCTACTTCTTTTGCAGGAGGCGTACAAAAGACAATCTCCGGCCCAGATACTTCGACAAAAGGTGTATTTTATGGTGCATACTTATCATTTACCGCCACCACTGCCACAAGCCCTTTGAATTGTAACAATATTACGGTAACCTGCTTCCAGGGTACAACAACACCAAAGCGCAATCTCGTCGGTTATTTATGTATTGATACAAGTGGTGGATTTTTCCCCTATTGATTGATGGGATGTAAACGGCAACGTGATGCAGATTAAAAGAAGGAGATAGAACAATATGTTGGCGATGTCATCGTTTTCTCTGATGGGAGTGAGTGTCGATAGACAGATTACTTCCTTACTTATTGCATATTGGCTAAGTTGATTAATTTATGCAAAGGAATTTCAGTTTATTGTTGTCAGCAGTCTTAGGCTGCCTAACTTGCAGCGGATTGCAGATGAATAGGAACACGGATCATATGGATTGCCGTTTTATCGGGAATGACATTTTCCGGGGGTGTTTCCGGATATCGACGTATAGCCATTTTCGAGATAATGCCACGACACTTTGTATTTTCCGAATAACGGCGCACAAAACGGTTTTTTTCTTAAGTTCGATTGATTAAGATAACACTGGTTAAGTATTATGGAGGATAGATGAAAGAGTGGAGAGAAATAAGGGTGGCGTCGGCTTTGTTGATAGAAGATGGTGATGTTAACGGGCACCTTCTGCTTTTCGATCGACTATATCATGAAGTGCTGAGTGTCTTTCACCCTTTGGGCACGTTTTTTTGGAGTAGCGTCTCCGGGCCGTTGGAAGCCAGAAGACTACTGTTAAAGGCAGCGGTACTCGACAACTACGATACGGGGATGGATTATCTGTTGTGGACTAATACGGTTTACGGGATAAGTGTACCCATGGTAAGAGAGATGGTTGGACTTTGCGAAAACGGTGGACTTAGCGCCGTAGAACTAAAACCCGCAGAAAGCGCCTCAATAACCACCGATAGCGCCTCATTAAGCGCCTCCGGAAGGATAGATTCCGGACAAGCCGGAATGACGACAAAGGGAAGTGGCGCCTCGATAAGCGCCCCGTCGCTCAAAAAAGGAAAGGCCCCCGCCTTTTGCCTCATCGTAAGCAAGGAAGCGATAATCACTTACTGTAAGGCCGTGCCTCCATCGGAATGGTTTTCCGAAGGTCTTGCCGAAGGCGGGTCTCCCGAAAAGGCATTTTTGTCGTCTATCGTCCGGTTGGGAGGAAAAGTCGGGACATTCTCGCCGGCAGACCGGCCAAAAGACCGGAATAATACATGTTATCTTTCCTCCGAACCGTATCGTTTACCGGAGGGAGTGGGGTTTTTGCCCGGGTTTAGGGGGGCAATTTCTAATCAGCCACAAGCACCCGGCCCTAAATCCATCGTGTCGGCGACCATCGATGCCCTCACCACGGCGACAGAGTCAAAGGGCATAGCGGTTTATGGCGCCGGTACGCTGGCAAAGAGCCTGATGCCGCTCCTCGGACAAAAGGTTAAGGCCGTAGTCGATAAGAATCCGGATTGCCAGGGAAAGGGTTTTTCGGGCTTCACTGTGCTTCCGCCAGAAGCCCTTGCAGGTTTTGCCGGCGTTGTGGATACGGTTTTGATAACCGCAGTTGGGGCCGAACGCGAAATAAGAAAGTATCTCCGGGAACTCCTCGGTGAAGGCATAGCCGGCGGATTGCGTATACAAGGACTGTCCGGGGGTGAGGTATCTGAAGCGGGTCGCGGCCTGGAAGTAAATCCGGAGGCAAAGCCCGAAACGAGTGAACCCGGGAAAAGCGAGCCCGGAAAGATTGAGTTCGGGAAAATCACCCACGGAAAGAGCGAGCCCGGAGAGATTGAGCACCGAAAAAACGAACTCAAAAAGACCAGACACCGTCAGTTGACCAGGCGGGCGGTGCTATACACCGGGTATCCCTGTAACGTACGCTGTGTTTTTTGCTACTACACGTATTTTCCATCGAAAGAATGGCACTCCATCGAAGAATGCAAGAGGGATGCCCATGTCTACCGCTTTGGGTATGATAACGAATGGGTCGATATAACCGGCGGCGAGCCTACCATATATCCCCAAATACTGGAGCTGCTCGACTACTGTGGCGAAATAGGGCTTACACCTACGCTCATTACCAACATGCAAGTGTTGGCAAAAGAGGATACTCTGGCGAGTTTCAAGTCCCATGGCGTGTACGATTTTCTCTGCTCCGTCCATGCCCTGTCCGATACTTACGACATGCTCACGAAAAAAAGAGGTGCATGGGGCAATCTCTTAAAGGCAATCGATAATTTTGGTAAACTTGACGTGAAATGGCGGGTAAACTGCACCATGACTAACATAAACCGCAGACAATTACAGAAGATTGCCGAGTTTGTGTACCTCAACGGTGCCAGGGTAATTAACTTCATAAATTATAACCCGTTTCACGAATGGTCTCTTCAAAAGAACATCGATTTCCAGTCAAGGCACTCCGATATAGAGCCTTACCTGAGGGAAGCCCTCGATTATTGCGATGAAGCCGGCCTTGAAGCTAACGTCAGGTACTTCCCCTTTTGCAGGATGAAAGGGCACGAAAACAAGTGCTACAACTTTTCCCAGTTGAGCTATGACCCCCACGAGTGGGACTTTTCGAGCTGGTATTCGGACAAGACCCGCAACCCCTCCGAAAAAATCCCCGCCGTGGCCCTGAACGCTACGTCGGGCGGCGAGGACTTCCACTTGTACATGGCACAGCGAATGAAGCGAGCCCTCTTTTGCCAGGCCGCAGAGTGCAGGTTTTGTGCGTTGGGGTTCATATGCGATGGCTTTACGAGGCAGTACGCAGCCAGATTCGGCATGGAAGAGGTACTGCCCTATGGAGGCGATTTGATAGTTGACCCAAAGCGCTTCAATAGCACACAGGACAAAGTGGTTGATGAAAGGTAACGGTACCATGAAAGGCAGCATGAAGTTCCGGGAGCGGCCACCATGTCCGTAGAAGCGGCCAAAAACGCGACCAAAAATACGGCCGGAAACGCCCGCGGAGAGGCCATCTGCGATACGATTATAGTAATGTGTTCGCCCAACGTAAACCTTCTTACTGCAAGGAGAGCCGTTAACTCGATAAAGAGCACCGACCTGAGCAGGGCGGAACTCTACGTAATAGACAACAACTACGACGACTCATTCAGCCACCCGGTCGTCATGAACGATTGTCTGCGACTTGCGGCCTCACTGGGTAAGAACGCTATATTTCTCGACGACGACGTGGAAATATACGATTACGGATGGATCGCGCGCCTCTACGAGGCCTCCGATAAACTGGGAGCGGACATCGTAGGGTGTACGCACGTTTTCGAGGACGGCGAAATAAACCACCAGGGTTATTGCGTGGACGAATGGGGCGTGTCCGAGCCAATTACGGACTTCATGCACAAGCCGGAGACTATCGCAGGGGGGGCGGTGTACGTGCCGACTCTATGCAGTGCCGTTATGCTCGTTAAAAACTGCGGCGACTACGTTTTCGACACAAGCTTCAGAAAATACCAGCAGGATTTAGACATATGCATACAAGCCTGGAGCAGGGGGAAAAAGGTTGCCTGCGTACTCTCGCTCGAGGCGATTCACCACCAGGGTTACACGGCCGCTTCAAACCCCGGTTTCAGTTCTATATACTATGAAGACTGCGCCCGCCTAGCAGTGAAGTGGGGTGATTACCTGAAGGAGTTTCAACGTATTGCGGACCTTGAACAATATGCTTCGTTTAATTCCAAAATGGGCTGGAGCCAGTTTTACAATAAGGCTACACGCATGAAATATATCGATCAGAACAGGGCTCTTCCCATGTTCAGGCAGATAGCCGCCCACTGTTTTAACAGGCGACTCAGGGCGGGCTCTTACTTCCACCTCTACCAGATCGAAAAAGAGCGCTCCCACCTGGAAAACTGCCTCAGGGCAAACCCTTGCCACAAAATGGCCGCCGAATACCTGAAAGAATTATCGCCTCACGATGCGGCTTTTTTAAGCAACTGCGGCCTTTCCTATAACTGTAGAAAATGCGTACTTAAAAAGAGGTAAAGCCTCAGCGTTAATTTTATTTAGGCTCTTTTCGCGTTAGATATGCCTAACGTTGTTGATGTAGCGGTAGTCCGGTGGCACAAAGGACTGAGATTGCTTCGCTACGCTTGCAATGACAAAACTATGGAGCCTGCCCCCTTCTGTCATTGCGAGCGTAGCGAAGCAATCTCACCTTTTCATAGAGAAAAGCCACGCACCTTTCAGGAGCCGGACCGTCAGCAGTATTCTCGGTCCGGCAGTCTAGTGTCGTGTCATACAGTGGCATTCAACGGTAATATGAGCTTATAGAAATCAACCCCTCAAAAACCTCATCAAATCATTCACACTTGCCGCTTTTCTGACTGCCTCCTTAAAAGCCTCCAGCTTCTCGATTGTTCCAATGTTCCTAATATCGTCCATAAGGAAAAGTCCTTCGGAGCCATATTTTATATCCAGCGCAACCTCTATGCCTTCCAGCAGTCCTCTCATTTCGCCTTCCAGCATTCCGGCAAGGTAAGTTTCATCATTGCTTATATCGATTGTTACAGGCATTTTATCTTCTACCTCCTTTTTTACCAATGATGTTAAGCCCCTAAGTCTGGCAAGGTTTTTTAGACCCGCCAGGTAATCTTTCAGCTCCTTTTCGGGCAATACCTTAAATATGTCTCTTATAGCCCTTAACACCTCAATAGGATCTTTCATCCTGCATAAAATGGAAAGCATAGCATCATCGGGATTTTTATTGCCATCGAGTAGCTCGGAACAATTAATATCCAGAATGTCTTTAAACGTACACGATTAGATTAATTTCTTGTGTCGAATCCCACCGGCCATCCTTAATGGTTCATCCCCAACGTAAAGCAACATTTGGTGGATCTCAATTTCATACTCTTGAAATACCAGGGAATAATAATCGTGCATTCTCCATGCCATATTGTTTTCGTTCGTGGATGTGAACTCCAAATGAAAAATGCTGATATCGGGTAGTTTTATCAATAAATCGGGTATTCTGTTTTGGACGGTAGGGAAGTTGGTATCCAGAAACTCGCCTTCCTCAAATCCGGTTAGTATTTTCAGAAACCGCTTGGGTATTTTCTTAATCGTTTTCTTAAGCGTGATATCGTAAAGCTGGCTCATATGCAAGTACCCTCCTTTTCCGTCATTTCGGGCAAGTTCCGTAATCCATCCTTTACCTATATTAACCAAATAACAAGAATTTTATCCACGTAAATCGGAAAAATGCTAAAATACCGGGTGAATAACCTTGAGCCATGTTTCTCAGCGAACGATGTAAGCCATAAGGAGGAACGTTATGAACGTTATAATTAGCGAAAAATTGAAGTTGGAATCGAAATTAAAGTCGAAATTGTTAGTTACGGTTGCAATCTTAACCGTTTTCATAGTGTTGGCCGCGCTTGAAAGTTATACGATAAGCGCCTCAAGCGCCTCGGCTTCCACGATCAGCCTTCCGCAGACCGGGCAGACAACAAGCTATGCCGCAAGAGATGATGGGGCATTAAGGGCGGGAGTCGCTTGGCCAAACCCACGGTTTACGGACAACGGCGACCAGACTATAACCGATAAGTTAACCGGCCTGATATGGACTAAAGACGCTGGTACGCCAACAAAAGGTTCATGTACCGGCGGCGCTATGGCGTGGACGAATGCTCTCGATTACGTAGCCTGCCTGAATATCGCCAATTACCTCGGCCATAACGACTGGCGGCTACCAAACATAAACGAGCTGGAAAGCTTGGTAAATGCCGAACAAAGTAGCCCTGAAATATGGCTTGGCACACAGGGCTATACAAATGTTCAGTCTGATTGGTATTGGTCGTCTACTACCGACGCCAACGATACTGGCAGCGCCTTCCTCGTCTTAGTCAATGGCGTAGTGAACGATGGTGATAAGTCCGGTAACGTCACATACTGGTACGGTTACGTGTGGCCCGTTCGCGGGGGACAGTCTGGGTCATTTGGTAATTCGGCTATTTGGGCCACGGGTCAGACTCAAAGTTACCATTCCGGTGATGACGGCGCAATCAAGGCGGGAACTGTCTGGCCAAGTCCCAGGTTTATCAATAACGGTGATGGCACGGTAACGGATAATCTTACAGGCCTGACGTGGACTAAAAACGCGAACCTGGCAGGGGGAACCAAAACCTGGCAGGGTGCATTGGATTACGTGGCGTCTATGAATACCGGATCCGGGACATATGGTCATACCGACTGGCGGTTGCCAAATGTAGAGGAGCTTAGAAGCATGGCGGATTATTCGAAATATGGTATTGCCCTGCCGGCAGGAAACCCGTATACGAATGTTCAGTCGCATTGGTATTGGTCGTCTACTACCTACGCCGGCCCTACTGGCGAGGCCTGGTTCGTCAGTATGTACGATGGCTACGTGAACGGCAGTGGTAAGTCCGATAACGGTTACGTGTGGCCCGTTCGGGCAGGACAGGTTGGTAATTTGGTCAATTTGGTAATTTCGCGCACCGGAGCAGGCATCGGCACGGTAACAAGTTCGGATGGTAAAATCAACTGTGGCAGCACTTGCAGCGGATCGTATTCAGCGGGTATGGGGGTTACGTTAACGGCTGCGGCAAGCTCGGGATCGACATTTGCCGGTTGGTCGGGCGGTGGCTGCAGCGGCACTTCATCCTGCACCGTGACGATGAATTCGGACACGACCATAACGGCTACGTTTAATTTGAACGCGACTCCCACACCTACGCCGACGCCGACACCTACGCCTACGCCCACGCCGACACCAACGCCGACTCCAGCTCCCACGCCAACGCCGACTCCAACCCCAACACCAACACCCACCCCTACTCCAACCCCAACCCCAACTCCTACACCCACCCCGACTCCCACGCCATCCACCCGTAACAAGGCCATCATCGTAGCGGGCGGCGGGCCCGGCAGCAACTTATGGAACGCAACCACTACAACGGCTAATAAAGCATATAACACCCTCATTGCCCAGGGGTTTACAAAGGAAAGGATAAAATACCTGAGTGCGGAGAAGGGTAATTCATTCGTTACCGACGACGCCACAAGCAAGAACCTTGAAAGCATCATAAATACCTGGGCTTCAGACGCTAAAGACGTCGTGATCTATTTTTCGGACCACGGTGGTTTTGGAACATTCAAAATGGGAGATATGGATGTCTTGCAGGCGGCAACATTGAGAACCTGGCTGGACACGCTACAGGCAAATATTGGCGGTATTATAATTTTCGTTTACGACGCGTGTCAATCGGGAAGTTTTGCTACCTACCTGACGCCTCCGGCGGGAAAGAAGCGTATCGTCATAACCAGTGCCCAACAAGACCAGGCGGCCACCTTTGCGACTGACGGTACGGTTTCCTTCTCTACCTACTTCTGGAGCACGATATTAGACGGCTATGACGTTTACGATGCCTTCATTACCGCCAAAAACGCCATTCAAATACCGGTAACAAACCAGAATCCTACCCTTGACGACAACGGTGACGGCATATTCGATAAAACCGATGGTGATTTTGCCCGGAACACGCACATCGGAAATGGTGACGCAAAGGCGGCTGACGTTCCTGTGGTAAAGGCGGTTTATGCCGACACTCCGACACTGTCCGGTTTTCCTTCTGCCAAAATTTTTATAAATAGTGCCGACGTATCGTCTACTAACGGTTTCCAAAACGTTTGGGCGCTAATAATTCCACCAGGCTCAGGCACTGGTTCATCCGCCATCCCCGTTACCTCGCTTCCCACGGTTGAACTGAATTACGCGGACGCGAACAAACGCTGGGAGGGAATTTACAGCCTGTTTACCGCCGCCGGTGATTACAAAGTCTCCGCTTATGTAACGGACAAAAATGGTAACATCTCAATTCCCGTATCAACGACCGTTACGCAGACTGTCTCCGCGGGTTCAAACCCAAAGCCCGCGATAAAGGCAAACGGAAAAGATGCCGGTTCGGTTGACCTGACCACATCAGATACGCTTAACCTGACGGTATCCCTCGATCCCGGCAGCAGTGCCGGGAAAAAGTTTGACTGGTGGCTTTACGCCTATACGCCCTTTGTGACTTTTTACTTTGACTTGTCAACCGGATGGACGCCAGGATATAAAGTGACGTATAGCGGTGAATTGCTCAACCTTCCATCGACCCCTGTATTAACCATTGCAGGGCTTCCATCGGGAAACTACGTATTTATCTTTGAGGTCGACACAAATACAAACGGTGTAAGAGGCGGTGACATTTACACAAGCAGCGTGGGTGTGAACGTGAAGTAGAAACGTAAACGTGAAAGAGAGAATGGCTGCCTTTTATTTAAAAGGGGCGGGGGCGGGCGGGGGCCATGCTGCGGCTGGCAGATTCCGGAAAACCCGGACTGCGACATTTCATCGTTGACGAGACACTAGCTGCCGGATAAGCCGGCAGTGACGTATGTGGGGGTGGATGACACCCCCTTTCAGCAGAGTGGTTTTATCCGGGAAATGCTTATCGAATCCCGTGAAAACAAAATCAACGTGCAGTTATTAGGAGAATATCCGCTTTTTCTATATCGGAGTTTGGGAGGCGTGGGTCTGCGTCACGAAATGGGGTATTTAAGCAACGCGACTTTCCCAGAAGTCT
>JADFXJ010000080.1:14172-18938 GCA_015233615.1 Nitrospirota bacterium | reverse complement strand
TTTATTCCTTTATTCTCCTGATGTCGCCGCCCAGTTTGGATATTTTATCCTCCATTTTTTCGTAACCTCTGTCCAGGTGGTATATCCTGTCGATGACGCTTTGTCCTTCGGCGGCCAGTGCGGCAACGACAAGGCTTGCACTGGCTCTGAGGTCGGTGGCCATCACGGGGGCACCGAAAAGCCTTTCGACTCCGCGCACCATGGCGATGTTTTCTTCGATTTCAATATTTGCGCCCATGCGGCAAAGCTCCGCTACGTGCATAAAACGGTTTTCGAAGATGGTTTCCTTTACTAAACTAACGCCGCCGGCAACGGTCATCAGTACGATGAACTGCGCCTGCATGTCGGTGGGAAACCCCGGATAAGGCGTGGTCGTTATATCGGTCGGGCGTATCATACCCCGCTTGGGCCCTACAACGCGAAGCCCGCCGGCCTCTTCGGTAATCGTTACCCCGGATTCCCGGAATTTTTCCACTACGGAGGTCAGGTGGTCCTGACGGCAGCCCTTTATAAGCACGTCGCCACCGGTTATGGCAGCCATGGCTATGAATGTGCCGGTTTCGATTCGATCGGGGATAATGGAGTGGTTTAGTGGACGCAGTTCGTCGACACCTTCTATTTCTATGACCGTCGTGCCGGCACCGGAGATTTTTGCACCCATTTTGTTGAGGGCCTCTGCCAGGTCTACAACCTCAGGCTCTCTTGCCGCGTTTTCCAGGACGGTTTTTCCCTTAGCGTATACGGCTGCCATCATCATGTTTTCCGTGCCCGTTACGGTTATGAGGTCAAAGCATATGGTAGCCCCGGACAATCTCTTTGCCGTGGCGATTACGTATCCCTGGGAGAGGCTTATGTCGGCTCCCATCTTTTCGAGGCCCATGAGGTGCAGGTTAATAGGACGGGCCCCTATGGCACATCCCCCGGGCAGCGATACCTTAGCGTAGCCAAACCTGGCAACCAGTGGTCCCAGCGTGAGCACGGAGGCACGCATCGTCTTGACCAGCTCGTAGGGGGCCTCTTTGCTGGATAAGTCCTCCGTGTTTATCGTCATGCTATTGCCTTCGATAGAGACCCCGGCACCAAGTATCCTCAGCATTTCCGACATGGTTCTGATGTCCTTAAGATCCGGTATATTATATATAGTCGAGACACCTTTGCTTAAAATAGCAGCCGTCATTATGGGCAGCGCCGCGTTTTTGGCTCCGCTAATCTCTACAACGCCTGCGAGACGCTTACCGCCGTTTACCAATAGTTTGTACATTTTTTATTCAGCCTTTCCCGGAATCGAATTATTTTATCGAAGATTATGCCGTTTTATCGAAGAGCGAGCCTGCAAGCTCGCTAACGGTAGTCGTCACGAGCCTGTCGGCGTAGTAGACCTTCACTACTTCGTGCCTTTCACGGAGTCTGTCAAGCTGCTCGCCTATACCGTCCACCTTTAACCTCTTAGCGGCTATCAGGGCATTTGCGCATACCTCGGAGTCTTTGTGCCGCAGACACTCCCTGACTAAAATTATTGCATAGTCGCTCATGTACTTGTCGTGCTTTTCTCCGATTCTGCCGATAGCGTAAAGCACGCCGGGAAGAAATATGTTGTCCTCCGTCTCGGAGTTGGAAAAACCGATTATAATAGGCACCATGTCTTCGAAGGGAGTGGGATTTTCCCTTACCACCTCGCCTATGATCTCGACTACAGACCAGGGAATGGTGCCGGATTCGTCACTGGCATTCCATAAGAGACGCCTCACCTGCACCCTTGCCTCGTCGTAGTTGGTCTCGGCCATCGAGCCTATTATCTTTCCGGCCAGGTGAATTGCCCGCCAGCATATTTCTGAAGACTTATCGTAAGAAAGGGATATCAGCGCGCCGAGATTGCGCCTGTCCAACAGGGCCATTTCGGCAATCCTGTCGTTATCACCCTTACTCAGATATTCCCTTACCGTATTTTTAACCTGCCTGATACTAAATTCGGACTTCTTAAGGCTCTTCAGGAATTTCTCCGTCACGTGTGTTTACCCCCCACTTATTAAATGTTCCGACGTCGGCGGAATGCTTCGGCGGCACTTATCATACCACGCACCCATTCGTATGAGCCAAGGGCATGGACGTGCGTATAAGTGGCCAGGACGTTTTTATAGACGAGGCCATCCATACCACCGGCAATGCCTTTCCCTCTGTCCATTCTAAAAGCGAACTTAAATTTGACGGCCTCAGGGGTGCCCTCGGCTACGGTAACTTTAGAGTAGTGGAACTCGTGTCCCCGCAGCTTTACACCCTTTTCGTAAAAGGGATTATCGTCGCAGACCTCCACAATCGTGTAGCCGTGTGCCTCCGGTTTGTCCTCCATAACGAAATCCATGGGGAATATATCGGCCATAGGAAACATCTTATTATTATATATTATGTTTCTTCCTAAAAACATCAACCCTCCACATTCGGCGTAAACCGGAAGACCTTCCTCGACGGCATTTTTCAGAGACCTGCGGAATTCCACGTTACCGGAAAGTTTTATGGCTTGTGTCTCGGGGAAACCTCCGCCTATGTAGAGGGCATCTATTGGGGGAAGTGCCATGTCGGCCAGGGCGCTGATTCCGACTATTTCGGCTCCGCTTGCTACGAGTGCGTCTATATTTTCCGGGTAGTAGAACTGAAAGGCGTTGTCCCGGACAAGCCCGATTCTCAGGGGGCGCAGGGCCGGGCAAGGCAGAGGATCCTGTATTTTATCTGCGTTAATCTGCGTCATCTGCGGATTTGAGTAGTTCGGACAAGGAAGAAAATCTGGTATATCGAGATCCAGGGGCGGGGCGGTGCGCGCTATTTCCAGAATTCTACCGGTGTCCACGTTTTGGCTTACGAGAGCACCGGTACTTTCGAGTGACCTTTCTACTGTGCCGTATTCATCGTGGCTCACAAGTCCCATGTGGCGCTCCGGAAGTATGGGAATGTTACTTCTCTTAAGAGCGCCCAAAACGGACAGCGAAGTATAATTTTCGATGGCCTCCTTTATGACGCCGGCATGTCTTGAATTGGCAATCTGATTAAGCACCACTGCCTTTACGCCAAGAGCCCTGTCAAATTCCGCGACTCCCTTGACTATGACTCCAATGGTGGTCGTGGCTTTTACACAATCGACTACGAGTATGACGGGGGAATTCGTCAATTTCGCCAGGGCGGCGGTACTGAAAGTACCCCTGGAATCTACTCCGTCGAAAAGCCCGCGGTTACCCTCTATCAGAAGAAGATCCGCTCCAACGGAGTTAGTCGCCAGAGAGGTAAGGAGTCTCTCTTGCGGCATGATGAACGTGTCGAGGTTATGGCAATCGTGCCCCGCCGCCGATCCTAGCCAGGCGGAGTCGATATAATCCGGGCCTTTTTTAAACGGCACAACCTTCAGGCCGGAATTTCTCCAATGCCTCAGAAGGCCCAAAGAAAGCGTGGTTTTCCCCGAGCCCCCTTTTAGTCCTGCTATTACCACCCGCGGTCTTTCGAAAAGCATAATAAATAAAGTGGTTCTTCCCGGTAGGGGGCCCACAAAGAGGCAGAGAAAGACGATTTCCCTTTAATACTCCGAATATGGAGAAAAAGGCTTTCTCTACCCCTGTGGAATCTTTCCCGATATATTATTCCTTTGGGGGGATTTCGATAAAGCTGCCGCCGAAATAAGTGTATATCAGCGTCCCGGCATCAACCAGGTCTCTTAATGCAGCTTTAACGTCGTCTTTCTCTACGCCATCATGGTCGGCGGCTATCTTCTTAACGATGTCGCTTGACTTCAGCTTCTTTTTACCGGTAGATTGTTCTACAAGTGCGTAAACAAGCTTTTTTACTTCTTCTTTGTCCATATTTGACACCTCTGATAAAATTTTATCGGAAATAAACTCTGTCAACAAATAAAAAAACAGGGAAGACGTTAGCGTCTTTCCCTGTTTTCTCTCATTTTACGTCCATTTAAAGGTTGGTGTCGTTCTGAATGTCTCACGAGCAAAGGTAAAGTCGTCAACGTGCTGGATTGTGAATGCAAAACCAGTCACCTTAAAGAACTTCTCCCAGCCGATTCTGTCTATCCACTCGCCAACTCTTTCATATTTCTTGGCACCGGCAATGTATGCTACGAGTATGGTCTTTACCGCGTCGGTAACCTCAGGCCATCTCGGTGGATTGTTGGGCAGCCAGGGCACCGCGAGTTTGGAGAACTTGGGCGGGGTCCTCAGGTTAGCGACCTTGCCGCCTACGACTATCGCGATACCGTCGTTCTTGGCATCGGATATAGGCATAGCCGGGCAAACCGAGTAGCAGTTACCGCAGTACATGCACTTCTCGAGTTTTATCTTTACGCTCTTCTTCGTGGGGTCGGGGCTGATTGCACTGGTAGGGCAGGAAGCAATCGTAGACGGGATCTCACAGGCGTTCTTTAAATTTTCGTGGTCTATTCTCGGAGGAGTCTTGTGAACGCCTACGAGAGCTATATCCGAGCAGTGAACGGCACCGCACATGTTAACGCAGCAGGCCACGGCGATTCTTACCTTGTTTGGAAGATCTTTCGAGGTGAAGTACTCGTGGAGTTCGTCCATGATGGACTTGGTGAGGCCGGATGCATCGGTAGCGGCGGAATGGCAGTGAACCCATCCCTGGGTGTGTACTACGTTGCTTATCCTGCGGCCTATGCCGCCTACCATGAAGCCCTTTTCCTTGAGCTCACTGATCAGGCCGTTAGCCTTGCTCTCGCTGTCGGTAAAGAACTCTACGTTGTTCCTCGTAGTGAAACG
>JADFXJ010000080.1:10219-14072 GCA_015233615.1 Nitrospirota bacterium | reverse complement strand
TAGCCTTGCTCTCGCTGTCGGTAAAGAACTCTACGTTGTTCCTCGTAGTGAAACGGAGGTAACCGTCGCAATGCTTGTTGGCAAGGGCACAATATTCCCTTATGGTATCGGTGGAAAGAAGCCTGGGTGAGGCGACCCTCGTGGTGTAAATCTTGTCTCCGCTTTCACCCGTATGCACCATGAGTCCGGCGGTGAGTTCCTCGTGGTAGAGCCACTTCCCATAATTCTTCTTTATTATCGGATGTAAAAATTTCTCGAAATGGGGTGGCCCTATGTCTGTCTGTCTTTCTGGTAATGCTGACATTATTAAAAACCTCCTTATATTTTAAATGATAGCCTTAATTATCGTTAAATTACCGTTAATCAATTATTTCTGGACGTCCTCTTCGGACCAGAAGAAGAATGGATCTCTCCTTGGCACTTTTACCATTGCAGCGGAAGGAGTCAGGCCGACTTCTTTCAGGAAACGAGGGAAGCCGGTTCTCTCGATAAGTTCTCCGATTCTCTCACGGTTCTTGCCGTTTTCATCCCACCATTCCCAGATTTTGTCTATGAGTTCGTAGAACTCTTCGTAAGGTGGTTCCATCTTAATGAAAGGTACGATAACCCATGACATCAACGCACCGGTTACGATAGGGGCCTTGCTGCCCAACAGAAGGGTCGCGCCCTTTTCTTTGCCCGGTCTCAGAGCCTTTGTCAACCTGGCGATACAGTGCATGCAACGATTACACTCTTCGTTGTTAATCTTGAGCTCTTTGCCGTCCCATGCCATGCATTCGGTGGGGCACATGTCGATAACTTCTTTCTGGATGTCCATTTTTGCGGCATAATTTTTTACTTCCGCCTGGTTGATCTGGATATCGCCCTTCCAGGTACCGATGATCGACATGTCGGCGCGTGCTATGGAAGCTATGCAGTCAACGGGGCAACCGGCTGCCTTGAATTTAAACTTGTACGGAAAAGCCGGCCTGTGCATCTCATCCTGGTAGTGCTGGGTGATATCGTTGGTGATGCCCATGGTGTCTATGTTAGCCCACTCACACCTTGACTGGCCAAGGCAGCAGCTCGGCGTCCTCATGGCAGAGCCCGATCCTCCCAAATCCCATCCCCTGGATGTGATTTCGGCAAAGAAAGGCTCCAGAACCTCGGTTCTGCAGCCAAGCATGACCAGGTCTCCGGTAGATCCATGTACGTTGGTAAGTCCGCTGCCGTACTTATCCCACAGGTCACAGATCTCCTTGAGGGAATCGGCTTTGTAGTAAAATCCCGACGGGCTGTTGATTCTCACTGTGTGGAAATGGGCCACGCTGGGGAACTTGTCGGGGATGTCCGAATATCTTCCGATAACGCCTCCGCCGTATCCCCTAACGCCCACGATGCCGCCATGCTTCCAGTGGGTGACTTTCTCTCTGTATGAGAGTTCCACCTGACCGAGCAAGTCCGCCGACATATCCGAGTGAACGGCTGCTTTTTCAATTTCGGTAACGAAACTTGGAAAAGCACCCTTTTTCAACTCATCAAGCAATGGTGTTTGATGCTTCTTACTCATTTATAACCTCCTTGATTTATTATATTGAGAGATTCCATTAAAATCCCCTTCTTTTAAATAATTAATTAAGAGTATTAAATCGGGCAAGTTAAGGTCAAATAGAAAGTTCTTATTAACTAATCATTTTATTTTATAAGATTAGGTTAGTCATCTTTGCAGTTTTCTTGACGCGTGCCGGACTTATTCGATCGGGCGCACGTGAGAGCTTAACTTTTTCGATGCCGTTGAAGTATTATTGAAGAGGCAGCGTTCTGGCATGAAAATAGTAAAACTCGAATTAAACGGATTTAAATCCTTTGCCGAAAAGGTCTCGTTTTCCATGCACCCCGGGATAACCTGCATCGTCGGGCCAAACGGCAGCGGTAAGAGTAACGTCGTAGACGCCCTCAGGTGGGTACTTGGCGAGCAAAGCCCCAAAACACTGCGCGGTGAAAAAATGGAGGAGATCATATTCAATGGTACAAGCCTGGTAAAGCAAAAGGGGATGGCTGAGGTTACCCTGACTTTATCCAGGGCCGCACCGCAGTCTGACCCGGCTCCCGGCGTGGACGGCGCCATGAATACTGCGGGCAGGGCGACCGGCCCGGCAAATGAGACGAGTGGTGGCAATGGCAATGGTGGTAACGGCAATGGAAAAGGCCCCGCCCGGGCGGATGCAGACGTATCGAACGCCGATGATGCCGACGTAAGCGAACGCACGATTGAGGTATCTCGGCGTCTCTTTCGTTCGGGAGAGAGCGAATACATTATAAATAAAGTGAAGACCCGCCTGAGGGACGTGCGTGACCTGTTTCTCGATACGGGGCTCGAGGTCAAGAGCTACTCCATACTCGAACAGGGGCGCATTGCCGAAATCCTCAACGCCCGGCCCATAGATCGTCGATTTCTCATAGAGGAAGCAGCAGGGGTGATGAAGTACAAGGTGCGCCGCTCCGAGGCCATAAGTAAGCTCGAAAAGTCCCGGGCAAATCTCGAAAGGGTAAACGACGTCATAAGTGAGGTAAAGCGCTCCATAACCGCACTCGAAAGGCAGGTGAAGAAGGCCGAAAAATACAGGGCTGCCATAGCCGCTCTCACCGACCTGGAACTGAGGGTTGCCTGGAGGGACTACGAGTCGCTCCGTAAGGCCTTCGACTCATTTACGGGTGAGTTCGAAGCCCTGGCGGCAAGGCTCTCCGTAATAAAAGGCACCGATGCCGGTATCGAAGAGGCACTCGAAGAGCTCAACGCCTCACTGGGCGAAAAAATGGGTGCCTACGAGGAGCTTTCACGGCGCACTGCCGCACACGAAAAGGATCGCACCGCACTCGAAAAACATATGGCACTACTCGAAGCAACGATAGACAGTATTACCGGGCACCTGGACAGACTCGACGCACAGTCTGCGGAGTACTCCCAGGAACGCAACGATGGCAAAACCCGTGATGAAGAGCTCTCCTGCCAAGAGGAGGAACTCAGGGGTTCCATCGCCTCCCTTGAGGGGGAGATAGAAGAGGATAGAAAAGGGGCGGAGGTAGTCGAAAAGGAGAACACCTCCATCGAGGACGACCTCAGGGAAAAGAACCGGCGGCTCTTCCAGGTATCGGAGCAGATAAGTAACGTCAGCAACGATCTTTCCCGACTGCAGATGACTTTAGGCTCGTTGCACCAGAAAAAGGACTCATCACTGTCCTTCCTGAGGGGCGCCTCCGAGAGCCTCGAAACGCGGGTGGGGGAGATCGCATCCCTCGAAAAAGCTATAAACGAAAAGGAGGCCCGGCTTGCTCTCGCGCGGGAGCGCATAATGGTATCAAAGAGGACTATCGGGGAGCAAGAGGCTGTAATAGAGTCCTTACGTAAGGACGTCGCAGCCCTCAGGGAGCAGATTGCCTCGGACTCCTCTCGCCTTAAATCCATAGAAGAAATGTCCGCGGGCCAGTCTACCGCTTTGGAGCTTGCCGCCTCCGTAGAGGTTCTCGCCCCCATATCCTCAGTCGTGGTTGTGCCCCGGCAGTTCGAGGTTGCAATCGAAAACTCTCTCGCCCACAGGCTTAAAGGGTTCGTAGTCAAAAACAAAGCCGCACTTGGCGAGGCCGTCAGGTTTTTGAAAGAAGGCGGCTGGGAGCGAACGTCACTCGTAGCACCCGATATGGTTAGAGAGGCCTCTACACGGTACTCCCAGTGGGCACCCACAAAAAAAGACGGGATCACCAACGCAGCCTCCCTTTTGCAGGGTGAGGGTGCCATGATACCCGTATTGAGGGCTCTCCTTCGTGACTTCTACATAGTGAAGGATTTTGACGAGGCAATCGGGCATTTTTCTGA
>JADFXJ010000080.1:0-10119 GCA_015233615.1 Nitrospirota bacterium | reverse complement strand
GCCACTCTCGATGGCGACGTGATAGAACCTTCGGGTGTGGTGACTAGCGGCAAGGGCTCCATGGTGCTCCGGCACCTGCGCACTATACGTGAGTTGCGCCAAAAGGCTGGAAAGGACGAGTACGAGCTCACGGCACTCGTGAGATCTCTCGCTCTTGCTACCACCGAAAGGGACAGCCTGAAGCTTGATCTGCAGGAGTTAAACGAAGAGGCAATAGATGCGGACAAGGAGATTTCCATCAACAAGGTAAACCTGAAGAAGCATCGTGAAGACAAGGAGCGCCTCGATAAAAAGCTGCACTACATAAAGGTGGAGTCGGAGGAAACAGACAAGGAGATCAAGCACTTAGGCGCCTCGATTTCGGAAAAAGAAGATCTCCTGGCGGCACTCCGACAACAGAAGGAAGACGTAGCCACCTACATTCAGGGACTCAGGGACACTCAGGGCCAAATGCGGGCCCGACTGGAACTTTTTCGCGCCGGTTCGACCGGGAAAAAGGTCGACCTTACCCGGAGGAAAGAGAGACTTCGTTCGGTTCAAAGCGAACGGGCTTCCCTGCTGCGCAAGACCGGCTCACTCGAAGAAAAGCTGTCCTCTATAGCCGGTGAAACCGGCGGCCTTACAGCAAAGAGAGACGATGCTTCGAAAGAGCTCCGGGAGGGTGAACTAAGGGCAGAGGCACTTCGTACGTTGTCTGTAAGCTTAAGGGAAGAATTCGAGGTACTCAGGGTAGAGCTCGATGGTAAAAAAGCATTGATCAAAGAGAAAGAAAAGGCCCTCCACTTATTAAAAAACGACCGGGAGACCACTAAGGAACGGATGAGCGACTTAGAGGTACGGCTCATGGAGCACCGTCTTCGGATGGAAAACATAAAGAGTATCGTATCGAACACGTACGGAAAGTGCCTGGATGACCTTGACGTGGTACCGCCTACCGAATCGGATGAGGCAAAAATACCCGGACTGAAACAGAAAATCCAGGATATGGGCCCCGTTAACCTGGCCAGCATCGAGGAGTACGGGGAACTCAATACGCGTTACGACTTTCTTTCCACACAGCAATCGGACATAGTACAATCTATCGGGGAGCTCGATCAGGCCATATCTAAAATAAACGCCACCACAAAGGCTCGTCTCGGTGAGGCTTTTGCACAACTCAACCAGAAATTTCAAGAGACTTTCAAGTCATTTTTCGGAGGAGGCGATGCCGGGCTGACTCTTACAGATAGCGCCAATATTCTGGAAGCCGGCATAGAGATAACGGTACAGCCACCCGGCAAGCGTCTCCAGAACATCAACCTTCTGTCCGGCGGCGAGAAAGCCCTCTCGGCCCTGTCTCTGATATTCGCGGGCTTTCTCATAAAACCAACTCCACTGTGCCTGCTTGACGAGGCCGACGCCGCCCTCGACGAAGCCAACACCGGGAGGTTTGCCGGGATGCTAAAGACCATATCGGATAAAACACAGTTCATCGTAATAACCCACAACCGCACCACTATGGAGGTTGCCGACTACATCTACGGCATAACAAACGAGGCGGCAGGCATCTCGAAAGTCATTTCGGTTGAGCTTTCGGGTGTTACGGGAAAATCCGAAGCATAGGATCGGAAGTATAGGAGATATGGGAAACAGCGGCAGAATATTCCTTTTGGTGTCATTTATGTCCATTCTTTTAATCGCCGTAGGAGTATTCGGTTTGCACGGGATGGAATCGGCCAGAGACGGTCTGGAGACGGTATACAAAGACAGTGTGATGCCGTTAAAATATATAAAAACGATTTCGGATATGTATGGCAACGTAATTGTCGATACGACGCATAAAGTACGCAGCGGCAACCTGACGTGGTTACAGGGGATGAAAAACATCGATACCGCAGTAAAGACTATAAACAAGAATTGGAACGTCTATAAAAATACCGATCTTTTACCGGAGGAAAAGCATCTTATATCGATAATCGAGCCTCTGATGAAAGCAGAATATTCATCGATAGAGAAATTAACGGATATATTGAAGAAAGAGGATAAATCCGCAATTAGTGAATATGCCGGCAATAATCTGTATCCATTTATCGACGTTATTTTAATTAAATTAGATGAATTGGGAAACATTCAATTAAAAATTGCAAAATCCGAGTATGATAAGGCACGTATTATTTACGACAGAAGCAGAAATATCGCCATTGGAAGTATAATAATCGGTTTACTTTTTGCGGCAATGGGTACTATATGGATAGTCAGCAGCATTACGGAACCATTAAACAAAGAGATTACCGTGCGTAAGCTTACGGAGAAATCTTTAAGAGAAAGCGAGATTCGTTTTAGAAGTATCTTTAATGGCACACCCGACGCGATGTTTATTATAGATCCGGATACGGACGTGATTGTCGATTCGAATCCTTCGGCATCGGGTCTTCTGATGAAATCAAAAGAGGAAATTATCGGTATGCGACAGTCCGGGTTGCATTGTCCATCTATGGAGGGTAGTTCGACGCAGGCGTTTCAATGGCATATGATGGATGCAAGACACGACATCGCTACAAATCCAATCGAGAATAAAATAATAAGAGGCGACGGCACCTACGTGTGGGTAGAGGCAATGGCTCAACTTATTACCTTAGAAAATAAAGATTATTTGTTAGAAGTATTCCGGGACGTAACAATGCGTAAGGACATGCAGGAGCGGCTGATACAGACTGAAAAAATGGCGTCGTTCGGGCGGCTTGCGGCAAGGATAGTTCATGAGATAAATAACCCGTTAACGAACGTATCTATGAAGATACATAATCTGAAATATAAAATAGCGCAGATTAGTTTAGACGGGACGATTATAGCAAAGCTCGAAGGAATAGAAGAAAGTATAGATAAAGTATCTTCCATCACAAAAGAGTTATTGCTTACTTTTCGCAGCGAAACCACAGACTTTATGCCGGTGAACTTAAATGACGCTATAAAAGGAGCTGTCACGCTTTTAGAGCACAGGCTCGAAGGCATAACAATCCATTACGACTTAACGGCCATTCCGGAGATTATGGGAGATATCGTAGATCTGGAACATGTATTTATAAATATCCTCGATAATGCCATTTATGCCTTATCGAACAAAGGCGACATCTTTATCGACACAAGTTTCGAAGGTAATATGGTTGTATCAGGAATAACCGATACCGGCACGGGAATTATGGAGGAATATTTGAAAAAAGTGTTTGACCCGTTCTTTACGACTAAAGAGATTGGAACCGGAACCGGCCTTGGACTGTCCATCTGCTATGGTATAATAAGCCAGCACAACGGCTCGATCGACATAAATAGCTCTTTAGGAAAAGGAACTAAAGTAACTATTAAAATTCCGGTAAAGTTCCAATAAATGACAATAGCGCGCCATAACCCCTAATAGGTGTTTATCTTTATCGTGAACTCCGCCCCGGCTTCCACGTTTTTAGCAGTCAAGCTGCCGCCCATATTGTTTTCTATGATCGTTTTAGACATATACAGACCGATTCCCGTGCCTTTGGCAAGTTCTTTGGTCGTAAAATAAGGCTCGAAAATCCTGTCGATTATGTTTGGGGGTATTCCTCCTCCGTTGTCGCTTATCTTTATTACAACCGCAGTCGACTCATTATGTGCCTCCTTGTAAAAATCGATGGATATCAGTCCTTCGCCCTGTGCCGGCAATAATCTTTTCCGTCTGTTTGACAGGATTGCGTCCCGTGCGTTGTTTATTATGTTTAAAATTACTTGTTCGAACTCGTTCTTGTACGTGGTTACCTGCATTTCGTCGCAGCAAAGAACTTCGCTTAAACTTTCGAAAGTTTTTTCGTGAATGTGGCAGATAAGCCTGCAGGAAATAAAATTAGTGTTCAATTGCGCCAAAAACATGGAAAGAACCTTGTTTGTCGCTTCTTTTACGTCAAAAGTCGTCTTTGTCTTGTCGGACCTGAAGAAGTTTCTGAAATCGTCTATCGTACGGGACATGAAGTCTATTTGCGCCATGGCATTGGATACTGCGTCACTTATATAACCGTCATCCAATTCCCCGAATTTGTAGGCGTCTTCGATGTCCTGGACGATAAGTCCAAGCGCGTTTAAAGGCTGCCGCCACTGGTGTGCTATGGCACCTATCATTTCCCCCATGGCAGCCATTTTCGATTGCTGAATGAGCATCTGTTCCTGCTGTCTTCTCTGGTTCACTTCATCGTCGACTTTCTTTTCGAGATTAACGTTCAGATACTGTAACTGTTCCTCCACCTTTGTTCGTACGGCTATCTCCTTTTCCAGTTCCTCGTTTACCTTAATCAAATCGCCGGTTCTTTCGGAAACGAGTTTTTCGAGGTGCTCCCGGTGTTTTCTCAACTCTTCGATCATCTTATTAAAAGAGTCGGCCAGTTGGCGGATTTCATCATCGGATTTTACCTCCACCTCACCGATAAGCGTACCTTCGGCTATTTCCCGCGTAATCCTCGACAGCATACCTATAGGCTGTACGATTCTCAGGCTTACGCGCCGCGACATAAATAAAGTAATCAATACCAGGGCCACGATAGATATTAACAGCGTTATCTCCAGCGTTTTCCTGGTACGGAAAGCTTGTTCGGAGGAGGAAGCAAAAAGCAGGACTCCTAATATCACTTTCTCGAACTCTATAGGCTTGGCTATGACGTAATACCTTGAACCGCCGAGTGTCATCTCTTTAAGGATTTGTTTTTGTCCCGTTTCTACTTCATCTACCAACTTTTTCAGATTGGTGTCCATAATTATTTCGGAATCCGTAAAAGTGATTGCCTGCGGGAGGCCGTAGGAGAAAACGACGGAGTCTAAACCGTATTTATCCTTTAATTTAGATAACAACTCGTAGTCCATGAGCAGTGCCAGCTCCAAAATACCAACCGGTTTATTGTCTGCCCTGATCTGTACGAAGGCTTCCAACGTTATTCCCAGGTCCGATTTCCCTATAGTCGTTACGTCTTCCCCCTGGAGCGCCCGTGCTAACATTTTCCTGAAGAGGAGGCCGGTTTTCTTATATGGAGTCGTGTAATACCCCTCCGCCAGAACTAAACCCTCGGGACTGATTACCCTGATGATATCGACGCCTATCATGGTTTTTATTTTCGGCAATAAGCCTAAAAGGGCTTTTCGGTCCTTAAATTTGGCCATATTTACTATGTCCTCTTCCAGCGCAATCGAGTGGGCGCTGGTAAGAAGGTCTTTTTCTATGAACTTAAACTCCGTCTCGGCCCCCTTGACGCTGTTGGTGAGCATCGTGTTGGAACTCTCGTAGACCTGTCTTTCCAGTACCGCTATGCAGGCTATAATGACGGTTATTAACGGAATTATGACTACCGGAAGAAAACTTGCCAGTATCTTGTTTTGCAGTTTTTTCATCTTGCGGATATTTTTACTTTTTCGAAAAAGTGTGGTACAGTTCCGTTACCCGGCCCGATTTTACTTCGACTTCTTTTGAGGTTTCGCCGAATCCTTCATGCCAGATTTTCACTTTATATTTGCCCGGAGGTACGTCTTTTATTTCGAAATTTCCGGAGGCGTCCGTAACGGCGGCGTATGGATTTTGCGTTGCATACACGAAAGCTCTCATCCAGCGGTGGGCGTCACACCTGACAATTCCCATGCCGGCCGTTATTACGGGTTTTTCGATAGACATGTCCTTGTCGGGTAGCGCAACGTTGTATAAGGTTCTTCTTTTCCCTTCATTGAGCATCAGGTTGATAGATACATTGTGGAAGATCGGATCGCTGTTTGTTATAATATATTTATGTCCTATGTAAGCTATACCGACAAGCGGCTCGAACCTGCAACCGATGTTATCTATGACGAGGTCTCCCTTGGGCAACGCCTTTCCCCTGTCGATGTCTTCGATGGCGACGAGAACGTTTTTAACGCCCATTCCGGCGGAAATCACATACATTTTCGACGGTTGTGAGTTGCCGCAAAACCCCTTGTCTTTGTTAATCGTCAGGATGGGGTCGTCTGCGGGCGACGAAGCCTTTATCGTGCCCTTAATCGAACCGCCGTTTTCTACGTCGATTACCTCGTAATTAGCCGACGCAAAAAGCGTTACGGGCATAAAAATCAATAAAACAATCATATATACGAAGGATTTCTTCACGTTGTACCTCAACAGAAATTATAACATTATTGTAAAGCTTTGGAAAACAAGACAACACGGGGAATCTTATGGACGATGTTCGGAAACTCCTTAACGGCCTTACGAACCAAAGGGCAAAAGGATTTTTAACCACGAAAAACACGAAAAGCACGAAAGAAAGAATAAAGACAAGTCCTTTTTCGTGCTTTTCGTGTTTTTCGTGGTTAAATGTTTTTTATACTTTATATTTGGGTTGGTATTAATACATGATTTTCAAGTACAGAAAGAGCGTGTTGTTGTGTGAAGCACTCGTACCGAAACCGTCGTAATTGGAGCGGCTGCCGTCGAACATGGCGTAAGCAGTATATTGTGCGGCAAGCTTAACGTACTTTACGGGCAGATAATCGGCTTCGATAATAAAACCGTTACCGTTGGGGCTGCCGGAGGTACCCGGGGTGCCTGAGGCGCCCGGTGCGCTTTTCGTAAAACGTGTGTCCACCGGATAAAGCCCGGTATCCCTGGAGCCCGTTGTGGAAAAATAACCTGCCGTCGCGCCTATGGTACCGGACTGGCTTCTATAGGAATAATTCAGATTCGCCCTGAACGTTTTTAAGGTATCGGTAGGGTTAGCGGCCTTTCCTAAAGCGAAACCGGCGACGTTGTTTTGCCTTTCGGCAATCCAGGTAGTGGCAACGGAGACAGTGTGCCAGGGACTTATGTACTGGTACTGGGCATCGAGGGCCAGGTCCGTGAACCTGTCGGAGGGGCCAAAGTTGTATCCCGTGGGATAAATATTTGCCGTCATACCATAAGTACCAGCCATCAGGGAGTGTTCCTGGCCGCATTGCTTTTCTATAGCGGCACGCCAGTAAAAAACGGCATCCTTCACGACGGAGTCCGTGTAAGTACCGGCACCCAGGGGCCTCGTAATACCGGTGCGGGTGGTTCGGTATACGGCGCTTTCCAGGTATATCAGGTTATTCCAGAAAGCGTACGCACCTATGCCGCCTACCCGGTTTTCCAATGCACCGTCGATTTTCGTACCGGCAAATGGTTCTATGGCAACCGACGATTCCTGGTAGGGGAAACCCCAGTGAGGGGTGGTGTTCCAGATGTCTTCGGAGGAGGGACTGTTATTGATAGTAAAGCCGTACGTTAGCGGTTTTGCCGCCAGAGTGGCCGTGTCGTCGGCGTAACGGACGTCGGCCAGTTCCAGGAAGACTTTGTTTGAGTTGCCGTCGTAATTGCCCTGCAGTAATGCTCCGAATTTATCGTAGATTCTGCCGGCATAAAACAAGCTAAGTTCCGAGGGCAGGCCGGTTTTGTCCGTGTCTCTGTGATTGGCGTCGAAAGGAGAGACTCCGTTGTTTAAGCCGGGTGCTTTCGTATAAGAAAATACCGCGGCAACTGACAAAGGAGGCACGGGTTCGTAAGGCAGGTCAGCCGTGCTTTGCACGAAACCGCCCAGTTTGAATGAGCGTCCCATGGGGGTCAACTCCGGCCACACCGTATGGCAGTTGTAGCAGTCCAATCCCGTTTGCCTGGCAAAACCCGGCACGGCAAAGGATTTACCTGTCGATAAAAAAATCGCCGCCGTAACTAAGGCGTATACCGCTATCAACAGATACTTTTTATAATATCCCGGTGCGTTCATTTTCCTATGGAACGGAGTTTCCCCATGAGTTTCATGGTATACGATACCAGATGCCACCTCTCATGTTCGTTGAGGGTGTCCTGGTATGAGGGCATACCGGTTCCGTTGAGACCGGTCGTATAGGCGAGGTAAGCTTTTTCCGGCGAAAAAGTTGCTTTAGACACGCACGAGGTGAAGTCGTAAGCAAGTATCGGGTTGTCCCCGTTGTCCCGGAGGTCATCGGCTTTCGGGCCGTCGCCTCTGCCGTCTTGTCCGTGGCACTCCCAGCATTTTTTCCGTTTCCATAAGTCTTCGCCTTTGGCTATGGATTCGTGAGTGCCAACGTATGAGGGAATTTTAACAATTATGGGTTTGCAAACGGTTTCGTTTGGTTTATCCTGCCATGCCGAAGAGAAGGTTTTTATATATTCGACGACGGCTTTGAGCTCTTTTTGGGTAAGGCCTGCGTTTGACGGCATATAGGCCTTTTGAATTCCCCTTTCTATAGTAATCAGGAGGTCATTGTCAGTGGGCAGGCAACCGGTGGGAGTTGTGCGGAACTTGAACGAACCCGTGGTAAAGTCTCTGGGCAGGATTGTAAAGAGTTTGCCAAACTTTGCGACCCGCGGAAGTGCGGTTACACGCCCTTTTCCGTCTCCACCGGGACCGTGGCATATCATGCAGCGTTGGGTATATACGCTTTTGCCCGGGTCGCCGGCATTTGCACACGGCGTTAGTATAAATAACATTAATGCTATTATTACGATTATTGGCAGTTGCATATTATCGTTGATTTTAACCTTTATCTTAAAACAACGTCAAACGGTTACTTTTGCGTCCGGTTTAATCCGGGAATACGCAATATGCACGGCACTGGCAATTTTCGAGATTTGTGGTTGTTTTGCGATTTGCCATACTGGTATAATCGTTCATGCCCGCCACCAGGCTAAAAAACGCGCTTCAGGTAACGACGTTGGGCATCGCGTTATAAATATAATATAAGAATACGATAGATAGTATGAAAAAGATATTAATTGTAGACGATGATTCGGAGATAAGAGCGGAATTATCCGAAGCCCTTGCAAACGTTGGATATTATGTCGATGAAGCCGCTTCGGGAAAAGCCGCATTAGAGAAGATCGTGCTATCTAAGTACGATATAATCTTACTCGATTTAGTAATGCCAGGGTTGTCGGGAATCGAAGTTTTGGACGGGATAAGAAAAGTGTCTTCGAAAGTGAAGGTTATAATGATTACGGCGTTTTCTACGGTTGGAAGTGCTATAGAATCTATGAAGAAAGGAGCGAACGACTATATATCGAAACCGTTCAAGATAGAAGAACTTCTTAATATCCTTGGCCGGGCTATCGAAGAGACGAAGTTCGAAGAGGATGTAATAAAATTAGATTACGATAACGTGCTCATTTCCATAGCAAACCCAATGAGGCGAAAAATATTAAAAATGCTTAAGAAAAACGAAAAGTTACAATTTATGGAGATTTTAAAAGAACTCGATATGGAGAAAGAGCATCAGAAAGTAGTTTACCATTTAAGAGTACTCAGACAATCGGGTATCATCGAACAGGACAAGGATAAGTCATACATAGTCGCAAAGCAAGGGGAAAACGTTCTGAAAAGCCTCGAAATGTTCGAGAAATACCTCAACGCCTGACATCGGTACGACGTCTGTCCATCGCAGGTACGACGTCCGTCTGAAAAAAATCTTTTTCAAAGGAGCGGCTCTGAAAAAATGATTTTTCTTGAATATTTCCTATCTGATCGACATAATATAGCACACGTGCATAGGTTACCAATCGTTGTAGGTTATTAACTGCCCTGAAAGGTATTAGTATTATTTATATTGGAAGCACTTTTTATAAATTGGAGCAGATTATAAGGAAATGGTTATGGCAAGAGCGTTGATACTCTCATATCATTGTATAGCGAAACCACTCGATAATGCGTTAACACCCAATAACTTTGTCACTCCAGGTATGTTCGGGTTCCAGATGTGGTTTCTCAGGAAGGCCGGATTTACCGTCATCTCTATAAAAGACATGGTCAAATATACTCTCGGCCAACTCGACGTTAAAATGCCGGTCTCCCTGACCTTCGACGACGGCTACCAGGATTTTTACGACAACGCCTACCCTGTGCTCAGGAAATACGCTTATCCCTCGACGGTGTTCGTCGTTTCGAGTCTCGTGGGCAAGGAAAACACCTGGGGAGGCACTAAAAAGCTGCCGGTACTAAAGCTCATGGATTGGGAAACCCTCGCGAGAGTCTCCGAAGGCGGTGTAGATATCGGTTCCCATACGAGGACACATCCCTCGTGTAGCGCGATAGACGCAGTCAGGCTGTGGGACGAGATAGCAGGTTCGAAAGA
>JADFXJ010000193.1 GCA_015233615.1 Nitrospirota bacterium | reverse complement strand
ACCGATTATACCCCCTTTGCTTACCTATTCCAAGCACGCTTGCCGGAAGGACACGGTCTAAGAGCCTTACCTGTGTCCGTGGTTGCGGAGGGAACAGAGAAGCCATAAACGAAGCGACTGCCGCAGGGGTCATATATTGGCCAAATGCGGTTCTTGTTTCCATATTAAGCTTGCCGTTTGCAATTTTCCTCGAAGCATCGGCTCTGGCAAGCAGGGTTGGCGGTTCTATAGGTAATGCTTCGGGCATTTTGCACTCCCCCTTTTTGTTTGCGTACTATATTGATCATTCCATCCATCCACATATCAATCGATAATGAATGATAACATTAGGCACAATCCGAGTCAAATCGAAAACCGGGCTACTGTGGGCTCCTTTATCAAAACCACTTCGAAGCATATTAAGGCGGAGGCGGCTATGAGAACTTATGCCCCATACCCTCTTATAAACTGCAATATGTTTGGCAAACCTGGAACGTTTTGCCGTTTTTCTGAATTTGTGAACGGGTTAGTGTGAAAATAGTTTCATCAACGTAGCGACAGCGGCTATTCCTGCAACTACGATTGTGCCAAGTCTTACAGAGAGGCGTAGTTCGAGTTCTTTGATATCCCGCTTCAGTGATGTTTCAAGCTCTTTCAGATCACGCTTGGTAGCCAATCCTTCTTCTATCAGCTCAGACAGTGCCTCAGTTTGCACTTCAGCCTGTTCTTCGGTAAAACCAACTGATCTAAGCTTCTTTATGTAAGCGTGGGTATCGAATATGAGTGATTCTTTCACAATATACCTCTCTATATAAATTATACCATAAAACCGAAAAAAACTTTAACAAGGGCTTTATACCCAAACTCCTCTTAGGCTAAGTTTTTTGAGCGATCTTTGCGGCAGAGCGCCTAAAGAAACTTCTTCAGGGCCCTTCGCAGTAAGGGCTGATGAACCTCGATGGCGCTATGGGGGCAGATTTCAAGGCAGCAGTAGCAGCGAATGCACTTATCGTAGTCGAAGCTCAATTTTTTAGTATCGTTGGTAATCGCACCGGCAGGGCAGATTTTGACGCATTCGTTGCAAAGCTTGCAGATATCCTTTTTGTTCGACGGGCGGGCGGTCAGGTTATGGCGCAGGAACTTCTTTGCGAAAGCCGGGCCAAAGACGATGTCCGATGTGGCGGGAAACAGGAAGTCCGTCACTTTTTTTTCTTCTCCCTCCAACGTGTATCCTTTTACCGGGCCGCCCATACCGTAGACCTTGTTCGTCATAATCGACATGGGATCGACGTCGAGCATTTCGCACACGGCCATGTCCAGGGAAAGGGCGTCGTCACTCGCTATGAGTACACCCAGGTGGCGGGGTGTGCCGCCGGAGCCGGGACCGTCCCCTTCGAGTGCCAGTATGCCGTCGATAACGTTAACGGCGGGCCGGATGGTACGGCAAATAGTGACGAGCAGTTCGGCAAAAAGCTCCCTGTTTTCGCCTATCTTAAAATGCCAATCCGGTTTCCTTACGCCCACGACGGTACCGAAGAGATTCTTAACGGCAAGCGTCAGGCCCATCTGGGTATGGGTTTTAAGCTTGGGCAGGTTTATTACCACGTCCGCATCGAGAGCCTCACCGGCTAACTCGAGGTCGTTGAACTTCGACTGCACGTTGACGCGCCTGGAATCTTTAAACTCCCGGCAGGGAACGTCCAAATCGCTTAAGGCATCGAGAAGTCCGCAATCCTTGACGACTTTTCCGAACTTACCCATGCCCGGGCTGTCCGATACGTATGGATGGCATCCCCTGGACAGGACATATTCGGCTACGGCCCTGACGAGTAGTGGATGGGTGGTAATTGCCTTTTCGGGCGGTGCGTAGGTCAGGAGATTAGGTTTGATGAGAACTTTGGCCCCTTCGAAAAAAGTGGCACAGGGCTCCGGACTGTGGGTTTGCCGATCCACGGGGATTTGCCGCTCTTCCATGTTTAGCTGATCCACCGTGGTTAGCTTGCCTTCCTCCAGGCGGGAGAGCATTTCGTAGACGTCGGCCTTTAACCGTTCGTATTCGTAAGACGATTCTTTGACTATTACCTTGAACATCGTTTATTTTAAACTATGGCAGAAAGTAAACTAAAGCACCTGAAGATCGTTTCCCCGGCTAACGAAAGAATAAAGGATGCCGTAAGCGTACGTAAGAGGCACAACGTAAGCGAAAATGGACTTGTTTTCGTTGAGGGCGTGCGTGTGCTTTGGTCGGCCATCGAAGCGAGAGTGTCTTTTGGCACGGTCTTCTACACGGAGGAGTTCACGCGTAAAAATGATTCCTCAAAACTCATCGAAGCCATTACCCGTCTTGGCGGGGAGGCGGTGGAGGTCTCCGATGCCGTCATGGATAAGCTCTCCGGCACGGAGGCCCCACAAGGCATTTGCGCCCTGGCAAGAGCCTCCACCGTGGAGCTGGACACACTCACGGGTGACAGATTCGTCGTTTGCGACGGAGTGAAGGATACCGGCAACATGGGGACTATCGTAAGAAGCGCCGACGCTTTCGGAGCATCTGCGGTAATATGTCTGCCCGGCACTTGCGACCCCTTTGGGCCCAAGGTGGTACGCGCCTCGGCAGGAAGCGTTTTTCACCTGCCGATTGCCAGGGCAAACAGGGAAGAACTCGTCGAGTGGCTCGGTGAACGAAGGGTACCGATTCTGATTGCAACGCCTCACGGCGGCAAACCCGTGTACGAGACTCCATTAGCCGGAGCCTTTGCCCTGGTACTTGGCGGGGAGGCCGGCGGAGTCGGCAGTTTTATGGCTGAAAAGGCGCAACTGGCGGTAAACGTGCCCATGGAGCCGGGCGTGGAGAGTCTGAACGTGGCTATTACGGCCTCAATCTGCCTCTACGAGGCCAAAAGACAACGATTAAACCGGCACGATTAATCTGGCTACGAAATGATAAAGGCTGCGAATTTATTAAAGTAACGGCTTGATTATGGCAGCGGCGGCGAATTGATAAAGGCTGCGGCCCGATTAAACCAGCAGCTTGATTAAACCAGTAACCCGATTAAACCAGCAGCTTGTTAAGGGCTGACTGGTTGTGGGCGCAGCGTGTTGGTTCCGGCAGGCGATATCGGGTGACGCATGACATAACAATGGCTACGGCACTTTCCAGGTCTGTCAGGTGGCCGGGGGATACGTAGAGAGGTTTTGTGTTGTCCCTGGTGCGTAGAACTGCGCCTATTACATCCCCGTCGTGATACAGGTAAGCCATGTCTCCCTTGAACGGGCCGGGTTCCTCCGAAGTGCCGATTAACCTGGATTTTGCAGCCCCAATGGTGGGCAGATTCAGCAGTACCCCCAGGTGTGAGGCCAGACCAATCCGCCTGGGATGGGCGATACCCTGGCCATCTGCTATTATCATGTCCGGCCTGGTTTTAAGCTTGCCTATGGCCTCGGTAATGGCCGGTGCCTCCCTGAAGGATAGGTAACCCGGCACGTAAGGGAAGTCTATATCCATAACGGCAACGGATTCCTCTACTCTTTCAAGGCCGGGATAAGCGAGCAGACAGGCGCTGGCTATCACCTTGCCGGACTTAAAGGCGGCATCCACGCCGGCTACATACCCTCGTCGAAGACTGAAAGGCCGAATAACCACCCGTGCGGCAAGCGTATACTGAAGTTCCTTTGCCCGGGAGATCATGCCGGAATAGCCGGTTTTACTTTTTTCCATTCACAGAACCTCCACCTTTAGATTTTATTTATTTTTATTAAATGCCCACCATTTTTAAATAACACCATATAAAGGACTTTTTTATTGTATAATAAACCAGCATGTTAGAAATAAGCGAAAAAATCAAAAAAGAAACCTCAAGCTGCAAGAAAAATTTTGCATGCCTTTCCGATCCCAACTATGTTCTCTGTAAAGCCGACGTCATCATTAATGATACCATAATGGTGGTTAAGTGCCTGGAGAACAACTTTTGCTCGTATAAGATGTCTTTTGGCGACCACTTCATCTGCCACTGCCCGGTTAGAAAAGAAATATTCAAACGACACCGGAAGTAGTCAAAAATAGCCAAAAGTAGTTGGTTAAGGAGTTCATTTTCGGACGGCACCGGCCTGATTATTTCTGCACGTTAATTGCGGAGTCGCCTCTTCATCCGCGTAAATCGATTTCGGTATATTATGTTTGCACAAGATTTTTGCACAGGAAAGTTATTTCGGCACACAGAAGATAGTTGATTACAAATGGTGCTGCATAATTTTATAATAAGAGAAATATCTCAGAAGGAGGAGAGTAAATGTTAGATAGAGCTACTGTGGAAGACAGCCTGAACAAGATCAGACCGGCACTTCAGCGCGATGGCGGTAACGTGGAGTTGGTCGACGTAACGGGCGATGGCATCGTGAAGGTAAAACTTGTAGGTGCTTGCGGCTCCTGCCCTATGTCGCTGATGACGTTGAAAGGTGGAATCGAAGCGAGGCTAAAGTCTGAAATCCCTGACGTAAAGGCAGTCGAGGCCGTATAGG
>JADFXJ010000003.1:32377-69546 GCA_015233615.1 Nitrospirota bacterium | reverse complement strand
GCGTGTGTCAAGACTTATGCTATCGTTTATCACTTCCATGTCCGTATCTCCCGTGCCTGCATCTGCGCGTATACTGCCGGTGCGCATATCTCAGGCTGGCATATCTTCAATGGTAAAATTTCAATGATCACATCTTCCGGTTCATACCCCGCCGTGGGAGGCCTACGAACCTTTTTTGGGAAGTATCCCGATGCCGGATTCGTCTATGTGCATCTTGAACCTGTCCTTTTTCTGATCGTACCCAAGGGTCTCGCCCTCCGCAATTACGTTGTTCTTATCTACTATGACATTTTTCAGGCGGCTACCCTTCTTGATGTATACGTTGTCGAGTATGAGGCAATCGGTTATCTCGACACCCTCTTCGATGGTTACGCCACTTCTGATTATCGAGTTTTTGATAGCGGCGTCCTTTATGCGTACGCCATCGGAAATCATGCTGTTACTAATGTTGCCGCTGATTATCTTCGCCGGAGGTACCAGGGACAGTGCCGGGTGAATCGGCCATTTTGGGTTATAAACGTCGAAGACCGGATTTTCGCCCAGGAGATCGTTATTAGACAGCCAGAACGCCTTTATGGTACCAACGTCCCTCCAATACCCCTTCTCCTCGTATGGCTTCGAGCCGGGAACCACGTTCAGAGAAAAATCGTAAGCGTAAAGGTTTACCCTGCCAACGAGGGACGGAAGAATATATCCGCCGAAGTCGTTTTCGTTTTTCTTCTGGGCGTCAGCCAGCGAGTCTATCAGCACGTCGGTGTTGAATATGTAATTGCCCATGGATATGTAGGCCTGGGATTCGTCACCCGGCATGTGGGACGGATTCTTCGGCTTTTCTTCGAACCTTTCGATCGCGCCGTTTGCTGCGGCTTTTATCACGCCAAACGCCGAAGCCTCGCTCAAAGGCACCGGCCTTGCGGCCACCGATACGTGGGCCTTACTGGCGATGTGGAAATCCAGCATTTGGCTCAAATCCATCTTATATATGTGGTCAGCACCAAAGATAGCCACGTGAGTCGGGTTATGTTCCATTATAAGGTTGATGTTCTGAAGTACCGCGTCGGATGTCCCCTGGAACCACTCCATTCCTTTGCGCATCTGCGGAGGCACTATCGTGATAAACTGATCCCTCGATACTGAGGTCTGGCTCCAGTTCTCCTGGACGTGTTTGATGAGAGACTGGGACTTGTACTGGACCAGAAGGTAGATGGAGTACATTCCCGAATTGATTATGTTACTCAGGACGAAGTCGACAATCCTGTACCTTCCGCCAAAAGGCACCGATGGCTTGGACCGTATCGCAGTCAGGGGAAACAGCCTTCTGCCCTCCCCACCCGCTAACACAAACGTTAAAACCTTTGGATGCATAAAACCTCCTTTGGATGCATAAAGCATCTATTTAGCATACTAATCGATAATTTCCTGAATAATTGCATAATTTCCCGGTCATAACTTCCCGGTATCATAACCTTTTACGTAAACCATTCTTATATAAAGCCGCTAAAACCGTTAAATCCGTCGTAAATCCGCAGTTAAACGGCTTTTACGTTAATCTTAATTGCCCTCTCGATATCTTACCCTCTCTGCGTTCACTACGATGAGTTTGTAAATATGCCGGGCTTTTAATCGCGCCAGACTTTCCCGACAATATTTGGAATTATAACATAAGTATAAAAATATCTAAAGGTTAAGCAGAGTTTTATTTTTGACAAAATGGCAACGATATGTTTAACATAAAACAGGAAGTTGTTTATGAAGTTGTTTTTTATGTTATGTATAGATTCCAGTATGCCTTGATGTCCGGATGCCTTGAGTTGCGGATGGCTGGGATTCTGAGTTGCCGTTAGTTTCAACCCGATAGTATATACTACTTATGGAGATCGATGAAGGAGACCGAGTTGGGTTACACCGAAAATGGGACAAATAACTACGAACTCCCCAAGGGCTTTCAGGTGTCAACGGTAGAAGCTGCCATCAAAAAGCCCGGACGCAAAGACCTGGCCGTAATATTTTCCACCGTGCCGGCCTCGTGCGCGGGCGTATTTACGACAAACATAGTGAAAGCCGCCCCCGTTGTCCTTGACATCGAAAGAGTAAAGACCGGCAGGGGCCAGGCCATAGTAGTAAACAGCGGCAATGCTAACGCATGTACGGGTGAAAGAGGCATGGAAGACTCACGTGCGCTTTCAAGGGCAGCCTCCGGAGTGTTGAACATAGATGACTCCCTCGTATACGTCTGCTCCACGGGCGTTATCGGTGCTCCTCTGCCGATAGACCGCATGCTCCCAAAAGTTAGAGAGGCTTGCGAAAATATTGGCAAGTCGACCCTCCTGGACGCTGCCAGGGCCATAATGACCACCGACACCTTCCCAAAGGTGGTATCCACAACGATAAATCTCCCGGGTTTCACCGGCCGTCTCTGTGCCATAGCTAAGGGGGCAGGCATGATTTGCCCTAATATGGCCACGCTGCTAAGCTTCGTCCTGACCGACCTCTCCGTAAAGCCGGCGGCCCTCCAAAAGGCACTGCAAGATGCTTCACAAGTTACGTTCAACCGTGTAACGGTAGACGGGGACATGAGCACAAACGACACACTCCTGGTACTGGCAAACGGCACAGCCGCAAACCTACCCATCGAAGAAGGCACTCCGGAGTATGATGCCTTCGCTTCCACTCTCCGGGAAACACTGCTGACGCTGGCAAAGATGATCGCAAAAGACGGCGAGGGAGCTACTAAAATGGTCACAATTGCCGTAAAAGGCGCAAACTCCACGGAGGAGGCTATAAGGGCAGCCAGGTCTGTCGCCAATTCACCTCTCGTCAAAACGGCGATTTACGGCAATGACGCCAACTGGGGACGAATTATGGCTTCCCTCGGCTACTCCGGTATTGTCTTTGACCCATACATGGTGGACATATCCTTCGGAGGCGTCCTTGCCGTCGAAAATGGGCTCTCTGCCGGAAAAGACGCGGAGTCGAAGGCCGAACTCGGTGGAAAAGACGTAACCATAACTATAGACCTGAAAACAGGTAATGCCCGGGCGCAGGTGTACACCTGCGACCTAACACAGGAATACATCAAAATAAACGCCGAGTATCGGACTTAATAGGATCGAACGTAAGATGGTTAAACATATAATGATTGAACGTAAGGTGACCGGACGTAAGGTGGCCCAACGTAAGGGGCCTCAACTTAAGGCGGCTCAACGTAAGATGACCAAACGTAATATGCTATCTAATGCCCATAATGCCATGAGCCTCATAAATTGCGTAAGTGACGGCAGCTTCTTAGTCATATTTGCCGCCTTAAAAATAATTTCGAATTTTTTTAAAATAGTTCTTGACAAGCTTTCGAATATCTGGTATATTAGAATCATAAGCGCCTCGTTCCTCCCCTAAAACCGCTACCCATTCCCAATGGGTAGCGGTTTCTTTTTGTGGATCTGAAGAAATGCTGACACTTTTTGTCATCCAGGGATACCACAATCCAATCAGCCTCAAAATAAACGTTATAAAACGGTAGGTTAGCGCTCCAATGGTTTAACTCTACAGAAACGACTCTTACCATAAACAACGCACAGAATACTATTATATACGCATCTATATACCTATACATACCTACACATATATATACCTATGCATATACACATTAGATAATTATTTATGTATAGGTATACATACACGCATGTGTTTATGTACGTGTACCTGAAATGCATGGGGTATATCAACCTAAAAACGACAGTTAAAAATAAGAGTGCGACAAGAAGTCACGCGATGTTAGAATTTTTTATCTTTTTTTGTCCAGAGCCGTCAGCCGCATTCGCGGAACTAACGGCCGGAAAGGACTGGAATAAGTGGCTGATATCAATGGAATACACAATTAAATAATGAAGACTATGATAAACGATAAATATCCGCTTATTAATCATAGTAAATCAAGAAATCATATAAATCACAGTTCAGACAATATTATGATACAATAAATCATCGTCATGAAGATAATAAGCGGAACGCTGAAGGGCAAGCGAATATCGGCAAGGGTAGGGAAGGGGCTTCGGCCTACGTCGGCAAAGGTTAGGGAAGCGCTTTTTGACATACTGGGTGCCGGGGTGAAAGGGGCAAGCTTCCTGGATCTCTACGCGGGCACGGGTACCGTGGGGTTTGAGGCCCTGAGCAGGGGATCGGCCGGCGTGCTCTTTGTCGATATAAGCGATAGCTCCATCAAAGCCATACGGGCTCAACCGCTCTTTGCTCAATCACCCCGAAATCGGGCGATAAGTGGTAAAGCCTCCACTGTGCTGAAAAAACTCACCCGGGATGGCGAGACCTTTGGCATTGTCTTCGTAGACCCGCCTTATGGCTCTGAAGAGATAGACGTGATGCTGCCCCTTTTAGGCTCGGGCACCGGAGGCCTCCTGGGCGAAGGGGCCGTTGTCGTGGTCGAGCACTTTTTCAAAAGGCGGGTGCCGGAGACGGCAGGTTGCCTTGTTTTGAGGCGCTCTTACCGTTACGGGGATACGATGCTGAGCTTTTACGAAGCCACTTCGCGTGATGTACCGGCAGACTGCGCAGGGCAAGAGAACGGGAATCCTTGATTTCCCGCACCCAATTCTCGATATAAAAAAATGTCATTGCCAGCGTAGCGAAGCAATCTCGTCTTTTACAAGAATTTTTTGGCCTTTTGATGTATTTTTGTGTATAATGTTAGTCGAGTATCGTAACGATGGAAAGATTTGCAATATATCCCGGAACATTTGACCCTTTTACTAATGGCCACCTCGATATAGTCCTTAGAAGTAAGCGGCTATTCGACAAAATTATAATAGCCATTGCCACTAATCCCAAGAAGGTGCCCCTCTTCTCGGTCACGGAGCGGAAAGAACTCATTCGGGCGTCGTTAAACGACCATGAGGACATAGATCTGCAAGATATTGAAATAGACAGCTTCGACGGCCTCATAGTCGACTATGCCCAAATGAAGGGTAGCGTAGTGCTCATTCGCGGCCTTAGGGCCGTGTCCGATTTCGAGTACGAATTGCAGATGGCCCTCCTCAACAGGCGGTTAAACCAGCAGGTAGACACCATCTTCAAGATGCCATCGGAGGAGTACACCTTTCTCACGTCAACGGCAGTTAAGGAAATAGCCTCCTTTGGCGGCTCTGTAAAGGGGCTCGTGCCGCCCGTCGTCGAGGAGGCACTGATGGCAAAATTCCCGCAAAAGCAAGGCTGAGCCAGTTGCCGGGCCGGTTGCGAGCCTATCGCGTTGTCGGTTGCGGCCTATTGCGGGGCTTGGTTGCCGGGTCCGTCACTCAGCCCATCTAAGGGCGTATATCATCTATACATCATATATAATCTAAAGGGCATATAACAATTGCTTCCATACCTCTGCATAATATTATCCATGGTGATATGGAGTTCACAGGGGATAATCATTAAGTCTTCCCGGATTGGTGCCGTAGACCTTATCTTTTATTCCGTCCTCTTTTCAGTGGTATACCAGTCGTTCATGTTTTTAAGCCCCCGGATGAGGAGCGGATTCCCACCCTTGCACGAGATTCCCAAAGTATTCTTACTCAGCCTGGTTATACTGACGAACACTATGGCGTTTTTTATCGCTTACGAGAACACTACCATAGCCAACGCAGTCTTCACCCACTACATCGCTCCGGTGATAGTGGCCGTGCTGGCCCCGTTGATTTTGAAAGAGAGGGTAACGTGCTACACGCTATTAGCGGTTGCGCTCTCAACGGTGGGTCTATGGGTGATGCTCAGTGAGGTCTCCGTGGTAGAGACCGTCCGTAGTATGCTGACAAGCGGCCATAAGACGGATACCAACATCATGGGGATAATAGCCGGGCTCGTGTCCGGGGTTGCTTACGCGGCGATTATTCTTACGGTGAGGAAGTTCGCACAGTCTTTTAACCCTTACGTGATCGTATTCCTTCAAAATTGCTTCGTGGTGCTGTTGCTGATGCCCTTTGCCGGAAAGGTACCGGTGGACAAACTATGGCTGCTCGCCGGGATGGGGGCACTATATTCTACCGTAGCGCCGTTTCTTTATTACAGGGGGCTTCAATGTGTTGAGGCCAACAGGGCTGCCGTCATGGGGTATGCGGAGCCTTTAAGCGCCATAGCCTTAGGGATGGCCTTTTTGCAGGAGACGCCGGAGATGAAGTCGATTGTCGGTGGAGTGCTCATAATAGTGGCCGGCTATATCGTAATCACGCAAAAGTGCAGTGACGGTAATACAAAGGTGAAATGATGCCGACGATAATGACGTTAAATATTATACATGCCGTTTCTATATCGGAGTTTAGTGAACTTGATAACCGGTGAATTTAATAACCGTTGTAATGTGTTGCCAACGGGGTGTAAAATAAAAGAATAGAGGAACTCCAAATAAAGTGGAATTCTCATCACCAAAATTATATCCAAACACAGGAGGTGTTCACAGTGAGATATAAAAGCTTGTTCGCAATTATAGTATTTGTGCTGTTAACGTCAATAAATGTCAATGCTGACCCACTGGAACCGCCGTACGTATCTGCTTCTCAGGAATCGCCATCCATCTCTGCCTCTCAGGAACCTGCAAACGTAAATGCCTCACTTGGGCCGGGGCACATAAGCTTCACGCAAGGAGACGTCCAGATAAGGAGCCAGGGAGGAGACAAATGGTTTCCGGCAGCCGTTAATACCCCGGTCTTAAAAGGAGACTCTCTATGGGTGCCAAAGGGGGGAAGGCTCGAACTGCTGCTTCCAAGTGGAGTATACGTAAGAGTTGACTCCAATACTTATGTGGACATTAGAGCCATGAATGACAAAGACGCGGGAATATACCTGGCTGCAGGTAAGGTATACGTATATTTCAGGCCTTACGAAGCCTACTCGCTCGAAATATCGACCCCGACAATAGCAGTGCGCTCGGACTATTCGTCAGACTTCATGATGAACGTTGACCAAACCGGCGTGACGAACGTAAAAGTCACGCGAGGCGAGGTTTACACCGAAGATAAAACCAGTAGACGTACACTTACTGCGGTTACGTCCGCTCGCGACTCGCTCAACGAGTGGGAGGCCTGGAATCTCGAAAGGAACGCTACGTTAGCTCTTTCTGCCTCCGAGGTGAGTTATGTTCCGGATACACTTAGGGCCTGTGCCCCAGGCCTGGGCCAATATGGAAGATGGGTTCATACTGACCACTATGGTGACGTATGGACACCAACGGTGTCGGTGGGAGTGGAGTGGTCTCCCTACAGGGTTGGCAAGTGGGCCTGGATAGGGAACGACTACGTGTGGATTTCTTACGAACCGTGGGGCTGGATGCCGTATCATTACGGGAGATGGACGTACGATGCCGCGTTCGGATGGGGTTGGATTCCACCCGTGGCCGCCTCGGTGGTCTGGGGGCCTGGCTTTGTCGGCTGGGTAAATACTTCCGAATACGTCGCGTGGTTTCCCCTGGGGCCGGCAGACGTGTATTACGGCCATGGTTACTACGGCCCCGGCAGCGTCAATATTGCCAGTTTAAGCGTGAATTTCAGAAACGTGGATTACAGATACAGAAACTTTTACGCCAGAGCAGGTTTGACAACCGTGGCGGTGGTCAGTTTCAACAGCGGAAACTACAGACCCTCCGCGCATAACCCAAACGCATTCCGGGCTTTTGCGGGAAGGAATGCCTTAACGGCGCAAAACGTACGTTTCGGCAGGCCCAACATCAGCAACTCTGGTGCGATGGCAGCCCGCATGCCGGTTATAAGGAACATACCGCATTCCGCGTTACCTCCGTCGAGATATGCGTCGGTGTCTCCGATGACCAGAGGCCCGGTGTCCCATGGCAGTGCAATGTTGGGAAGCAGAATGTCCCATGGCAGCACGATGTCAGGAAGCACGATGTCCCATGGCAACTCAATGTCGGGTATCAATCCTGCCAATAGGGGGATAAACACGAGTCATGCTCCAACGATTGGGCCTCATGGACAAGCGGGCCAATCGGCAAGTCAAGCTCACCCATTAACGCCTCAGGCTCAGACAAGGAAAGCCAATATCGCGGGAAATTCCATCAACCAGCGTACATCTCACAGCCAGGCGTCAATGGGCTTCAACACGCCAAAAGCAACTCAGCATTATAACCAGGGAGCATCCCAACGCTACTACAATAGTGCTTCACGAGGCCATGCGTCAACTGGCTACAACACGCCCGGAGCATCTCAACATTATAACCAGGGAGCATCCCAACGCTACCACAATAGTGCTTCTCAAGGCCAGGCGTCAACTGGTTACAACACGCCCGGAGCATCTCAACATTATAACCAGGGAGCATCTCAGCGTTATCACAATAGTGCTTCTCAGCATCAACCGTCGATAGGTTCCTATGCTCCTCAAGCGCCTCAAGGCCATCAAGCGCATCAAGAGCGTCAAGCTCCTCAAGCGCCTCAAGGCCATCAAGCGCCTCAAGAGCATCAAGCTCCTCAAGCACCACAAGGGCGTCAAGCTCCTCAAGCGCCACAAGGACATCAAGGACATAGGGCGCATTAAGGCACGTATGCAAACATCCGGTAAATGGGGAATCAAGGGGAACTCCCCTTGCAGGTTGGGGTTTCTCAAGGGGAAGGACAGAGTCCTTCCCCTGAGGCTCCCCTTGAAAAGGGGCGGGGGGGATGATTTGGTACTGCAATGGTACACTTATGGCGGCGCTTGAAGAAGGGACTGCGAAAAGCCGTCGTAGGAGGTGCGGTGATTGGCGGGCCTGGCCACCGCTATAATACAATGCTCAAATAAATATCCGGAAATAATTGCAACTTCCCGTGAAAACTTATTTTTCTATCAGAATAAATTTACCCTGCTGGGGAACATAATAACTCTTGTAATGTGTTTCAAGCGGGTGTAAAATAAAAGAATAGGAACTCTCCATAAAGGGGAATTCTCTACACCTAAATCTAAGGAGGTGTTCGCGATGACAATGAAAAATAAAAGCTTGTTAACAATTACAGCATTTCTGCTGTTAACGTCGATAAACGTCAATGCTGACTCAGTTGGACCGCCACAAATAGCCGCACCTCAGGGACTGCCACAAGCAACTGCCTCTAAGGAACCGGCGAACTTAGATCCTTCACTAGGGCCGGGACACATAAGTTTCCTGCAGGGATACGTCCAGATTAAGGGTCAGGGAGGAGACAAATGGTTGCCGGCAGCCGTTAATACTCCTATACTAAAAGGAGACTCTCTATGGGTGCCAAATGGGGGACGGCTCGAGCTGCAGCTCCCGGATGGAGCATACGTAAGGCTTGACTCCAATACCTCCGTGGACATTAGTGACATAGAGGGCAAAGACTCGCGTATATCCTTACATGCAGGTAAGATATATGTTTATTCCAAGCCTTACGAAGCCTACTCGCTTGAAATATCGACCCCGACAATCGTCGTGCGCTCGAATTATTCGTCGGTTTTCATGATGAATGCCGGGGAGACGGGCGTGACGGACGTGAAAGTCACGCGAGGCAAGGTTTTCACCGAGGATAAAACCGGTAGACATACACTTACTGCGGTTAAATCCGCTCGCGGCTCGCTTAGCGAGTGGGAGGTCTGGAATCTCGAAAGGGACGCAACGTTAGCTCTATCTGCCTACGGAGAGAGTTATGTTGCGGATAAACTTAGAGCCTGTGCTCCAAGTCTGAGCCGATATGGAAGATGGGTTCATACCACCCACTATGGTGAGGTATGGACGCCCACAGTCTCAGTGGGATGGACGCCCTACAGGGATGGAAGGTGGGCCTGGATAGGGGGCGACTACGTGTGGATCTCTTACGAACCGTGGGGTTGGATGCCGTATCATTACGGGAGATGGGCGTACGATGTTGCGTTCGGATGGGGCTGGATTCCACCTTTGGCCGTCTCGGTGGCCTGGGGGCCGGGCTTTGTCGGCTGGGTAAACACTCCTGCATTTGTCGGGTGGTTTCCCCTGGGGCCTTCAGACGTGTATTACGGCTATGGTTACTTCGGCCCTGGCAGCGTCAATATTGCCAGTGTAGGCGTGAATTTCGGCACCGTAGCTTATGGATACAGAAACTTCTACGCCAGAGCAGGATTTACAACCGTGGCGATGGCCAGTTTCAACAGCGGAAACTATAGACCCTCCGCACCTAACCCAACCCAACTACAGGCTTTGATGGGAAGGAATGCCTTAACTACGCAAAACGTAAGTTTCGGAAGGCCCAACATCACTAGCGCCAGGGCTATAGCAGCACGCATGCCGTCTATAAGGAACATACCGAATTCCGCGTTACCTCCATCGAGACTTGCGTCGGTGTCTACGGTAACCAGAAGCGCGATGTCCTCTGGCAGGTCATTGTGGGGTATAAATCCTGGCAGTAGGGGGATAAACACGGGTCAGACTTCAACGATTGGGCCTCATGGGCAAGCTAGCTCATTTGCAAGTCAAGCCCGCCCATTCGCGACCCAGACAAGGCAAGCCAATATTGCGGGAAATTCCATGCAGCAACGTATGTCTCAACGTGCATCTCAAAGCCAGGCGTCAACGGGATTCAACACGCCCAGAGCATCTCAACGTTTCCACCAGAACACACACGCTGCCCCACAGAGCCGGGCATCAACTGGTTTCTATACGCCAGGTGCAACCCAGCGTTTCCACCAAAACACGCGCGCAGCATCACAAAGCCAGGCGTCAACAGGCTTCTACACGCCCAGAGCAACGCAACGTTACCACCAGGGCGGGTTTCAGCATCAATCATCGATGAGTTTTGCCGCACCTCAGTACCGCTCTTTTGCCGCGCCTCAGGGCCATGCGATGAACTCTGCTCCTCACGGTTGCAACGGCAGGAGATGTTGACGATACGTTTCCCTTTAACAAACGCACCATGGTAATTGTTAATACCATGGTGCGGAGAAATGCGTAAGGAAGATGGGATAATGGGTAAGCCAAAAGCCAAAGATTAAAGATAAAAGGGCTCCCTCTCCCGACCAAGCCGGAATGACGGAAAGGGGCAGGGCCCCAGGACCCGCCCCTATCAAGGCACCACCAAGGGGTTTTCCTATTATGGCGCCGGTTTCGAAATCGGGGATAGTGGTAATCTGAGGCAGTGCATATCACGACGTTGTTTATGTAAGCGGGGCTGAAAGAGCCGTACATGCCGCGATTATACACTGTATGCATACATCGTTTATGTTTGCATACAGTGGTTAAGCTGCATGCCGGCATCACTCATCCAGGAATCGCTGCCTCAGCCGGGAGCCGCTGCCTCAGCCGGAAATCGCAGCCTTAGGCGGAGGTCGCTGCCTTCATTTGGTAGCCATGAGAAAACGAATTATTTCGATTATGCCTTCTTTGAGGGAAACCATGTCAGCCATGATCGTGTGCTTCACCTCTTCGTCCAGCCTGCTGGAAATGCTTTCCGTGGTTTGCTCAACTTTGCCGATATCGTTGACAAGGCTCTTTATCGCCTCCGTAGTCTCACCGGATAACGCGGAGAGACTGTCATCGAGGCTGTCCAGTTTAACGGACAAGCCTCTTAATTCTTTCACAGTCGATTCGTTTACAGGCGATGTAAACTTATTCCCCGTATTGATTAACACGTCTTTCATGGAAGAAATCTCCTCGGCAACGCTTTTGAGGCCAATTTCCATCCTTTCCGACAAGGCTGATTCAACCCGGGAGAGAATTCTATCGTAGTTCCTCACGATATGCCCTTCTATACGCTCTTCAAAACCCTTTAATCGCTCATCGGATTGTCTCTTAATGGATTCGTTACTCTTGTCCATTAACGTTTCTATCTTACCGAGCCTGAGCTCGAGTTTATCGAAGAACCCCTGTAGCTTTTCCACCGACATATCCACCGGTCTTTCCTTTAAAACTCCGATATCGGACTTCAACCCGGCCAGACCGGTGCTCAGACCGGATAGGCCGGCGTTAAGCGCGGCCAACTCCGGGCTTAACCCGGAAAACCTCGAATCGAGAATCTTTAAGCCGGCGTTTAATGTCTCGCGCGTACCCGTATCGAGGCGGGGAGCCAATGACTCTTCGACGTATGAACGAAGTCGTTCCGATGCTGCAGTCAGCCGCTCTTCGGTCTGCTGAAGCATACCGGCGTTCGTATCGGATATGAAGGTCTCTATCTTGTCGAAACGATTCGCAATATTTCCCGTCTGTCCGCGCAGCTTTTCGTCAAGTTCAACCGTTTGATTTTCCTTTAAAGTTTCCAGGCCGGACTTTAAACCCAATATAGCCTCTTTAAGCTCGGAGAACTCCAAAGCAAGACTATTTGTACCCATATTCCCGCCATTTGGCACACCCTTATCGAGGCGGGGAGCAACCGACTCGTCTATGTACGAACGAAGCCGCTCCGACATAGTCTTCAATAGCTCCTCGGTTTTCTGAAGCGTACTATCGCTCACCCTGGATATAGATGTATCTTTCTCGTCGATAAACTCAGTCGATTGTTCGATTTTGCGGGCAAATTGGTCAGCAGACTTATCGGGAAACGCTTCGGACAATTTATATTCAGGGGGTGCCGCAGGAGCCCCCGGCTCCTCCGTTTCCGATTGGCTATAATGGGTATCTGGTATCGCTTCGGGCAATTTCTCTTCAGGTGTCGCAGCAGGGGCCTCCGGCTCATCAGTTTCCGATTGGCTGTAACGCGTATCGGGTATCGCTTCGGGCAATTTCTTCCTAAGTGACTCCAGCTTGCTCTTTTCCGAAGCGAGCATAGCTTTAGTGCTTCTCATCTCACGTAATCCCAATATTAAGTCTTTTATTTCATCTTGCGCATCGGTAACCTTTTTTTTTGCTTCTTGCGGTTGTTCGTTTTCCATCTGTACACCTCTTATTTTAATTGCGCTTACCCATTAAAATTTTGTGAGTCTGCATTCTATCGAATTTCACAATGTCTTTCGGAATCTTTAAGAAACCATTCCGGAGTAATCGTTTCCATCCCGTGGTAGAAACTCCCGATGGCAAAACCGTTATATTGGATTGCCGTCTCTGAATTCTCCCGTGTATTTAGTTCCATCGGCATAGATAATCGCTCCCTGGCCATGCCATTTATCATCCTTAAACCCACCTACGTAGACGCTTCCGTCGGGAAAAGTGTAAATTCCTTGTCCGTTAAATTTCCCATCTTTAAAATCACCTGCATACCTGGTTCCGTCCGGATAAGCTAAGGCACCCTGTCCGTTAGGCCAGCCATTTATAAATTCGCCAACGTACTTGTCGCCGTTACGATAAGTATATATCCCCTGGTTATTACGTTTACCGTTTATATATTCACCAACGTATTTATCGCCATTAGATAAAATATGTGTTCCCTGGCCATGCCATTTATCGTCTTTAAATTCGCCGGTATAATTACCACCGTCGGGAAAAGTATATTTGCCATAGCCGTTAAAATTGCCATCCATGAATTCGCCGGTATACGTGCTGCCGCCGGGAAAAGTAACCGTTCCTTGTCCGCACCACTTATTATCTTTAAATTCACCTACATACTTCCCGCCCTCCGGAGAGCTCAAAACACCACGGCCGTTACATTTTCCGTCCTTCAACTCACCTATATAGATACTACCGTCGGGAAAAGTAAACGTTCCCTCCCCGCCGATACCGTTTTCTTCCACGGATTTGATGAAATCGCTCCTTTTATTACCGGTTTTTTTCCCTTTTCTTTTTCTTAAAATAATAACGATAAGGAAAATTACCGGAAATAAAATAATGATTCCATATATTATGGGATTCGTAAAATTCTCTGTTATATCCATCAAAGATACTTCTTTCCTCCTGTCATAAAAGCCCGTAAGTGCATCAATACCATCGTTAATCCAAATATACCCTGAAAACATACGACAAATCCCGATTCACCCATAACTTTACCATATTATTTTCGTTCATGTAAAGGCTTTGCTATAACCCGATTCCCCGCAGGGGTTGCAATCATCTTCCTCACCCCCCCTCCTTAGTTGGGATCAAGCCGCACCGACGGCCGCCCGGGCCCGGAGGCTCCGGAGGCCGCAGTAAGCGCCGGTGCGCTTACTGCCTCCCGGCTTACAGGACATGCCAGTGGTTGCCCGCCAACTTATTTTGACAAAATAGTAATCGGTTTGTTAGAATGAACAAAGTTGTCGCTATTAGAAGGTTTTCTATCAAACGGCCATTATAATAGAAGAAAAGGAGTATCTACGTGGCAAAAATAGACGCTTTTTTTAAATTGATGAACGAGCAGGGTGCCTCGGACTTGCACATGGTGTCGGGTTCACAGCCGATTTTAAGAATCCGCGGCGAGATGGAGCGTGTCAAGTACAAGGAACTCGAAAACGAAGAGCTCAAAGCGATGCTTTACGAAATTGCTCCCGAAGACAAGATCAAACTCTTCGAGGAGACGGGCGATATAGATTTCGCCTATGAAATCCCGGCACTGGGCAGGTACAGGTGCAATTTTTTCCAGCAGAAATGGGGTGTCGGCTCCGTCTTCAGATCTATTCCTAGCAAGATACTCACCGTAGACGATCTGGGACTTCCTCCCGTCTGCAAGAAGTTTGCCGGATTAAACAAGGGTCTGGTGCTCGTAACGGGCCCTACCGGCAGCGGAAAGTCCACCACCCTGGCCGCCATCGTAGATCATGCCAACAAGACCAGGAAGGACCACATACTGACGGTTGAGGACCCCATCGAGTTCGTTCACAAGAGCCATAGCTGTATCGTAAACCATAGAGAGGTGGGGGTACACACGAAATCCTTTGCGTCGGCACTCAGGGGCGCCCTTCGTGAGGACCCCGACATAATACTGGTCGGTGAAATGCGTGACCTGGAAACTATAGCCCTCGCCCTCGAGGCAGCCTCCACGGGCCACCTCGTCTTTGGCACCCTCCACACTCAGAGTGCCACCAAGACCGTGGACAGGGTCGTGGACGTGTTTCCGGCTAACCAGCAGGCCCAGATAAGGACCACCCTTTCGGAGTCTTTAAAGGGAGTGGTAGCCCAGAACCTCTTTAAGAGAATCGACAAGAAGGGCAGGTGTGCCGCCCTCGAAATACTCGTTATAACCTACGCCGCGTCAAACCTTATAAGGGAAGCCAAGACGCCTCAATTGGTCTCCGTCATTCAAACCGGAAAAAAAGTTGGCATGCAAACTCTTGACGACGCCATTTTGGATCTCCTGAACAAGGGGTGGATTAGCCCTGAGGATTCATACGATAAAGCCATAGACAAGAAGCGGTTCATACCGTTTCTAAAAGAGCCGCCTCCGGATTTTTAACTACCTCCGCCTGATCACGGCTTTCATAAAAACAGGAAGATAGAATATATAATAATATGAGATGGAACATATTAAAGAGGGAAAATATATAAATGGGAAAAGCTGAAGTCGATCATATACTCTCCACAATGCTGGAGAGCGCGCCTAACGTGTCCGACCTCAACCTGACCGTTGGGAAGCCCCCCCAGGTGGAGTCCTCCGGGCTATTGATACCGGTTAATTTCGACGACGAGTCGTTGAAGAGCCTCACGCCATTTCAGACCGAGACAATTGCCCTCACCCTGATGCGATCGGACAGGCGTCTTACGGAAAACCTCATTAAACAGGGTTCCTGCGACCTGTCGTACTCTTTGCCGGGTAAAGCCCGGTTCAGGGTGAACATCTTTTCGCAGCGCGGCACCTATTCGATAGTCCTGAGAAAGCTTGAAACCCGCATTCCAACTCTGGCGGACCTAAAACTTCCAAAAATTTTAGGCCAGATAGCAGAGGAAAAAAACGGAATAGTCCTGTTGACCGGAGCGACCGGAAGCGGTAAGACCTCTACCCTGGCCGCAGTATTAAATATAATAAACGAGTCGAAGGCAGTGCACGTGCTGACGCTTGAAGACCCTGTGGAGTTCGTCCACCCGCACAAGAAGTCCACGTTCAACCAGCGTGAGATGGGTGTGGACTTCGACACCTTCGCAAACGGCCTCAGGGCGGCACTGAGGCAAGCGCCGAAAGTGGTACTCGTCGGTGAAATGCGCGACCGCGAAACCGTAGAAATAGGTCTCACGGCTGCCGAAACAGGCCACCTCGTCCTGAGTACTATCCACACCATCGACGCCGGCCAGACCATAAACAGGATTATCGGCATGTTCGATAAGGAGGAGGAAGTTCTTGTCCGCAACCGCCTTGCAGACACGATAAGGTGGGTTGTCAGCCAGCGCCTTATGCCAAAGGTAGGCGGCGGGAGAGTCGCGGCAATAGAGATCATGAGGAACAACATGAGGGTAAAAGACTCCGTTATCAACGGCGAATCCGAGGGTAAGACATTTTACGAGATCATAGACTCAGGTGAAACCTATGGAATGCAGACATTCGACAAGTCCCTCGTAAACCTTTACAAGGTAGGACTTATAAACGAGGAGAGTGCCATGGCATACGCTTCGAGAAAGGCGATAGTCGGCCGTGGTATCGACACGGTCAAGAGTTCCAAGGGTGAAAAGACTACCGACATCGAGGGGCTGAGTCTCGATAAAGAGTACGCCAAAAAAGTGCCAAAAAAGTGAAAGAACCGCCAAAACCTGCTTCGTAACCTTAAAGGCCCTCAGGAGGAAAACCGACAATGTTACCGCAACAAACAACAAGCGATTTGGAATATTACAAGGATGGCTTAAAAAATTCCCTCGTGTGCGTGGACGGACAGGATCTGCGCAAGACGGTTGCCACGGTTCTCAGAGAACTGGATTACAACGTACAGGTTGCTCCGGACGCCGAAGACACCTACGAAAAGATTAAGTACAACCAGTACGATTGCATCGTCTTAAATGACAGCTTTAGTGGAGGCACCGGCGACAATAACGAGATTGTCGACTATCTGCAAACCATGCCTATAACTTCGCGAAGGCTCTTTTTCATAGTACTCATAGGCAGTAATTACAAGACTATGGACAACATGGCAGCCTTTTCCAAAAGCGTCAACCTGGTAGTAAACGAACATGACATGACGAACTTTAAGACGATACTTAAAAGGGCCATCGGGGAAAACGACCTCTTTTACCGTACATTTAAAAACGTGATGGTGGAGCTGGGCAAGGCATGACCTTAGACCAGGTTGCACGCATAAGGGAATAATAAAAGTACAAGAGATGAAGAAGGCATTTAACCACGAAAAACACGAAAGGCACGAAAAAAGGATTGTTTCCCTCCTTGTATTAACCGAAAACTCCGGCCTGACTACTATTAAGTACGGAAACAAAGCCGGGGCAGAATGAGCCAATGATATATGAGCCCATCGGACAATAACCCGGCGTTTGAGGAGGGTTCCGCCGTGAGTGCGGCGTTACACGGCGGGGACGTATATGGCCTGGCCAGGGAACTCGGCATAGCGGAAAGGAAGGTTATGGATTTCAGTGCCTCGATAAACCCACTCGGCCTTTCTCCAAAAATAAAGGCTGAAATGAGAACATATCTGAAGTTCCTGCCTAACTACCCTGACCCCGCATGTACCAGGCTCGTTAAACACCTGTCAAAACACCTAACGGTAGGTGAGGAAAACTTAATCGCCGGCAACGGCTCCACGGAGCTTATCTACCTCGTGGTAAGAGCCTTTAAGCCGTCCTCCGCCCTGGTAGTCGCTCCTGCCTTTAGCGAGTACGAAAGAGCGCTTCGCGTAAACGGAGTCGAAGACGTACACTTCTTATCCCTTAGCGAGGACAAAGGCTTCGCCCTTGACCCGGTGGAGTTCGCCCACTCTATGAAGGGCCGATCCATGGCCTTCCTCTGTAACCCCGATAACCCTACCGCCCGGACTCTCGAAAGGGACACCCTGACTTATCTTGCCGCAGAGGCCAGGAAGGTTAACTGTCTTCTGGTAGTAGACGAGGCGTTCGTCGACTTCGTGCCGGAGGTAAGCATTGCCACCGGGCCCGTGGACAATCCAATGCTGATAGTGCTCAGGTCGCTGACGAAATTTTACGCCATGAGCGGTATTCGCCTCGGTATGGCCATTGTACATGGCAGTCACCGCGAAACCCTCCTAAAGTACAAAGAGCCGTGGTCTGTAAATACTCTGGCACAACGTGCCGGGGTTGTCGCCATAAACGATACCCATTACGCCGGAGAGACTTTTAAGTGCCTGAAACTGCAAAAATCCTCGATGGAAAGCTGGCTGAGGCGAAATGGAATATTTTTTTACCCTTCGAAGATAAATTTCTACCTGGTAAGGGACGGCAGATGCCCAAAGTTTTACCGGCAACTGAGTAAAAAGGGGATATTACTCAGGGACTGCTCTAACTACAGGGGACTTGACAACAGGTTTCTGAGAATAGCCGTTAAGAGCCACCGTGAAAATAGGGCGCTTTTCAGGGCCATGGCTTATCTGTTGCAAAATTAAACACACGGGAGTGCTTGTAGCCGGCCCGGCGAAGTCCCGTAAAAATTATTTGACAACACGTGATAAATTATTTGACAATTCGTTCTCTAATAGCTTAGAATTTACATTATAGCGGAATTCGGTAGCATTTGAGTTCCGGCAATTGCAGACATCGGGTGCGCCAGAGGATGCCAAAAGGTGATAATCACTACATCTGCTATAAAGCCGGATGTGCCATAGAAGCCAGGTGGGCTATAAGGAAATACCGGCGATTCAAACAGTTTCAGGCATCGGATTGACGTGTTTGGTGGACGTGAAGGCAGTGCAGGTGGCAGATGTTTTATATATTCAGAGAATAAAGCTGCTAAGGTTTTGGCTGAAGTTTCGTTAAAGTCTCTATGATTGCCAAAAGAGTCAGTTGCAGTAATTAGGAGTAACGATGTCAATAGTTGAAGAATTAAAAAAGCAGATCCTTTTCGAAGGCCTCGACGACTCTGAGTTGGAGAAGATGGCCTTGCTCGTGGAGTCTGTGCATTTCAACAAGGGTGACTCGATTTTCAGGGAAAAGGAACCCACGGCTGGCATATTTCTCATCAAAAACGGTGAAGTCGAGATAACCAAGAGGCTTCCCATAGACTTGAAAACGAAAATGCTCATAACCGTCAGGAATACGCAGAATTGTTGCGAGATACGGAAGACCCCCTACGGATGGAGGCAGGTATTCGCCAGCCTGATAGACGGACAGTTCTTTGGCGAACTCTCCGTGGTTGAAGGCAGGAAGACCCACGGGGCCGATGCGGATGCCGTGGCAGACACCGAGTTATTGCTTATAAAGGCTGAGAAGTTCAACGAGATAGAAGCAAACAGTCCCCTGACCATGTTGAAAGTACTCCGCACTATAGCAAGAGTTTCTTCCAAGAACATGCGGTACCTGGACAGGCAGCTCCTTAAGCTGCTCATAGGCTTTTAATGCGGTATCCGGATGCTTTACAATATTAGCTTAATAAATTTAGCTTATTAGCTTAACGATAAAAAATGCTTGTTTGGAGGGATACAGATAATGTCTCTCGTTGAGGACTTGAAGAACCAGAACTTGTTTCAGGAAATGACCGGCGACGAATTGTCAAAGATTGCCCCGGTGTTGCAGCTTATGTCCGTGGCTAAAGGCCAATTTGTGTTTAAGGAAAACGATTCTACAAGAGGTATTTACATGTTGTTGTCCGGAAAGGTCGAGATAAAGCGAAAGCTTCAACTGGATACCAAGACCAAGATGCTCATAATGTTGAGGAACTTACAGTCGGATGAGGTAAGGCATACCGCGCAAGGGTGGGAAAACAGGTTCGCCATAATCGAGGCCGGCAATTTCTTCGGTGAACTCTCCGTCATAGAAAACAGGAAGAAGCACAGCGCGGAGGCTATAGCCATCGAAAACGCAGAGCTAGCCTTGCTGAAAACGGAGGATTTCAACGAACTGGAAATGACACACCCGGAAACCATGGTAAAGCTTATGAAGTCCGTAGCAAAAGCCATGTCTAATAACGTGCGACTCCTGGACAAGAGAATCCTTAAAGCCCTGATGGGACAATAACAATAAGATATGGGGCGATGACAATAAGATTTCGCAGTCTTCTGCCCTGAACGAATACGATTACAAGTTATGATCACAAGTGCCCGCTGCCGCAATATATCGACCGAAAACTCTTGTCGCAGGGGCAATCCCGTAAGAGCGATGCCTGAAAATGAAGTATAAATAGCGATGCCTGAAGAATCATGTATGTTACGTTGAACGGATGTGTATGTTGGACTGAGCGCTTACGGATATATAAGCAATTGGCAGCAAACTTTTTCCCCGAGCGTTTTAATTAAGTGTTACGTTTTGTGTTATACCCTTTTTCATTAAACGGCTTTAATTCTTCTATGTACATTTCTTCGAGTATTTTAACTTCTTTGCCATAGTCCGTTATTACCGATTCATATGGAGCGCGATATTTCGTTAGAAGAAGGAGTAAATTTAAAATGCCGTCTCAATTTCACTTCGGTGGCTGGCGGGGCGCTTTCGGTTAGTGTTTCGAGGGTTCTTCCGGCAGAATGCGAAAATAGCCGGAAGTAAAGACTTTGCTGATTTCGTCGTGAACTATATAGCGTACCTTGTCTTCATCCGGCTTCCCGGCAAGTTCAACTTTAACTTCGGCCATATCTTTCTCTAAGCCACCAACTGTCTTCTCTAAGGCCCCGACAGACTTTTCTAAGCCACCAACTGTCTTCTCTAAGGCCCCGACAGACTTTTCTAAGCCACCGACTGTCTTCTCTAAACCGCCGACTGTCTTCTCTAAACCACCTACTGTCGTTTGTAAGCTGACCATATCTTTCTGTAAGCCACCGACAGCCTTCTCTAAGCCGCCTACTGTCTTCTCCAGACCGCCGACTGTCTTCTCTAAGCCACCAACTGTCTTCTCTAAGGCCCCGACAGACTTTTCTAAGCCACCGACAGCCTTCTCTAAGCCGCCTACTGTCGTTTGTAAGCTGCCCATATCTTTCTGCAAACCACCTACTGCCGTAGTCAATGGCCCGATAACTTTATTTAAAGTATCCAACACGGCTTCTTTTATTTCTTGCGTTGTTAGGGGCTTCTCTACCGGATCTTTCTCTTCCATGTTTTTAATTTAACATACCGACGGTAAAAAACACAACTGGTAATTACATTGATTAGTACAAAATGTGTAGGCGGATGTCTTCTACGTTTTACAGTCGAAAGCCTGGCAGCAGGCCTATGTACCTGTTCTTGCTCCTTCCGGAACTCCGGGCCATTCCCAGTATGGTACCGGTTGATTTAGAAATCGGCAAGCCGGGTTGTAGATCGTAGGGACATCAGGCAGATGAAAAAATGTATCGGCTTTTACCGGCAAAACAAACAATACGAACACGAGAAGAATGCTATCGGCTTGATTATCTGCCGCAAGAGCGGACTACAAGAGGTAATATACGCTTCGGACGGCTGAGAAGACAGGATTTTTATCGACAAATACCGGATTAATCTTTCCATTGACATGGCCATGCCAAAAGCTTAAAATAAAAAGGGGTACACTGTACTTTTCGAAGACGACAAGATTCAACAACGGGAGGATATCATACTGCAACTACTGAAAGCCTATTTAAAACAGATAGCGGATATTGCTATTTGCGGGGATGCGACAGAAGAAAGCTATTATCCCGTCCTAAAAGATCTGCTTAATGAATACGCAACTTCAACCGGCAAGAAAAACACCCATATAACGATCCTGCCTAAAAAGACGGAAGGCGGTAACCCTGATTTCAGAGTATGGGATGGAAAACTGCATATTACCGGATATATAGAGGCAAAAGACCCCACGGTCGAAAACCTCGACAAGATAGAAGATACGGAACAGTTGAAGATATACCGGCATACCTTCCCTAATCTGATATTGACCAATTTCCTTGAGTTCAGGCTTTACCGTAACGGGGTACTAACCGATAAAGTCCTTGTCGGCAGACCTCTGATACTTAACAAGGTGAAAACCACCCCGCCGCCGGAGAAAGAACCTGAGTTCATGCAGTTGCTTGAAAAGTTCTTTTCCTTTGCGATACCTAACGTCTACGATGCAAAGACACTGGCAATAGAACTTGCCAAAAGGACACGTTTTTTAAAGGATGAGGTTATCGCACAGGAACTGAGGGAAGAACAACAAAAGGAATTAGATTCCGGCCCGCGAATGCGGCAGACGGCTCTATCCGGAGAGATGACGAATTCGAAGGGATTTATCAGGGGCTTTTATAAGGCTTTCAAGGATTACCTTATCAGTAGTCTTACTGAAGATGAATTTTCAGACCTGTATGCGCAGACGATCACCTACGGCCTGTTTGCAGCCCGAACCCGTTCAGAGAATGGTTTTAACAGGAAACTTGCTTATGACAATATCCCTCAGACAATCGGTATCCTCAGAGACGTATTTCAATTTGTTTCCTGGGGTTCACTCCCTCAGCAGATGGAATGGATTATCGACGATATATCGGAAATTCTGGCCGTTACGGACATTCATAAACTACTACATCAATATTTCCATGAGGGCAAAGGCAAAGACCCTATCATTCATTTCTATGAAACTTTTCTTGCCCAGTATGACCCGAAAACAAGAGAGATGAGGGGAGTCTATTACACCCCGGAGCCCGTGGTTTCCTACATAGTCCGTTCACTTCATGGCATCCTGAAAGAGCAATTTAACAGACCCGACGGATTTTCGGATAAGAATGTAACCGTATTAGATCCCGCAGCAGGTACGCTTACCTTTTTGGCGGAGACGGCAAAAGTAGCGGTCGCGGAATTTGTAACAAAGTACGGGGAAGGAGGCAGGGATAACTTTATCAAAGACCATATCCTGAGAAATTTCTATGCCTTCGAATTGATGATGGCTCCTTATGCAATCGGCCATTTAAAGATGTCCTTCCTGCTTGAAGAATTAGGATACAAGTTGGAGATGGATGACAGGGTAAAACTGTATCTTACCAATACCCTTGAGATGGAAGAACTCCCCGAAACACAATTACCCGGAATGTCTTCGCTTTCTGAAGAATCACACCTTGCAGGCAGAGTGAAGAAAGAACAGCCTATATTAGTGATATTAGGAAACCCTCCATATTCGGTAAGTTCTATCAACAAATCAAACTTCATCGAGCAGGAAATGAATGTATACAAAGAGGGAGTCCGAACCGAAAGAAACATTCAGCCCCTATCCGATGACTATATAAAGTTTATCAGATTTGCACATTGGAAGATTGACCGTGACGGCAAAGGAATTATCGGAATGATTACGAATAATTCTTATTTATCGGGATTAATCCACAGGGGGATGAGAAAGAAGCTGCTTGACAGTTTTAATGAGATATACATTTTAAACCTTCATGGAAACAGTCGCATCGGTGAAAAGCACCCGGATGGCAGTAAAGATGAAAACGTTTTCGATATTCAGCAGGGGGTATCGATTGTTTTGTTTATTAAAAATGGGAAAAGCGATAAGGCCTGCAATGTCTTTTATCGTGATGTTTTCGGATTGAGAGAAAGTAAATATGATTATTTAGGCAAATCGGACTTTCGTACTATAGATTGGATAAAATTAGAACCTTCGGAACCTTATTACTTCTTCGTAGTTAAAGACTTTTCATCACAAGCGGCTTACGACAAGTTTACATCCGTTGCCGAAATGTTTATTAAATATACCGAGGGTATAAAAACTCATAGAGACCATTTTGTAAACGGGTTTACAGATGAAGAAATCAAACAAAGAATGATAACTTTTACAAGCAGCTTGCCTGATGATTTGGTTGCTCAATCATTGGGGTTGAAGGAGACAACGGATTTTGAGGTTAAATCTGCAAGAGAAGCCGTAAAGAAAATTACCTGGCGTGAGCATATAAGACCTTGTTCTTATCGCCCTTTCGATAATAGAAGCATCTGTTATTTATCAAGCCTCATTGACCGCAATAGAATAGAAATAATGCAACACATGGTAGCCGGGAATAATTTAGGATTGTCATTAACAAGAAGATTAAGAGATCCTCAATGGCAACACATTTACGTCACTGAACATATAACGGATAAGACTTTACTTTCATCAAGAGACAATATTCATTTCTTCCCACTATACCTTTATCCTTCAAAAGAGACGAAAGGGTTATTTCATGTAGAGAATGAGACAAGAGTACCAAATTTGAAACCTGAAATATTCAAATTCTTATCGGACGCATACGAGAAAGAAGTATCTCCCGAAGAAATCTTCCATTACATTTACGCGGTCCTTCATTCAGAGACATGCAGGACAAAATATTCCGAGTTCCTGAAGATAGACTTTCCGAGGGTTCCATTTACCAAAGACTATAAGCTGTTCAAGATAATGTCAGATTACGGAAACAGGCTTGCAGACTTACACCTGTTGAAATCACAAGAACTTGACTCCCCGATAGCGCGTTTTCAGGGCAAGGGTGATAACAGGATAGCGAACCCGAAGTACGATGATAAGACACAGCGCGTTTATATCAATAAGGAACAATACTTCGAAGGTGTACCACGGGAAACATGGAGCTATCAAATAGGTGGTTATCAGGTCTGTGATAAATGGCTGAAGGACAGGAAGACGCGAAAATTAACCCTTGACGAGATACAGACATATTGCAGAATCGTCACGGCAATTAAGAAGACCATCGAGATACAAAAATCGATTGACGAGAGTTATGAAGATATAGAATTAACGGTTATATAAAAAAAGGAGTTAAATATGGAACTTACAATAAGCGATGAAAAGACAAAAGAGCTTCTAACGGAAGTTATGGTTGAGCTTATCAAAACACGCAAAGATGTATTTTATGAAATCATTCTGGATGCTATAGAAGAAGTCGGTATGGCAAATGCCATTGCCGATGGTATAAAAAATGATTTTGTTAGTGAAGAAGATATATTTTCGACACTCGATGGCAACACATTGTGAATATCAAATATGAGTTATCATTTGATAAGGATTTAAAAAGAGTTAAAGATAACAAACTTTTACAGAGCATAAAAAGTATAATTCTTGAGTGCAAATATGCTGATAATATTTGTGTGATTAAAAATTTGAAAAAATTGACCGGAGATGATAGTTTCTATCGCATTCGGATGGGTGAGTATAGAATAGGCATCAAGATAAAAGGAGATACTCTTATATTCGTGAGATTTTTACATAGAAAAGATATATACAGATTTTTCCCATAATTGATGAAATACCCACCCTTTTTTTCTATAGCCGAATAAAAAAGATATTACTTTGTTCCTGCGAGGCGGAACCCAACGCTGTAGCTGCTCATAATGCACGCGTTGCGGTCCCGGAAGAAAACCCGCACATAACGCAGGCTGCGGTTCCAACAGCCACCGCGAGCAACACGAATGGTACTATTCCCTGTATATATAGGGTTGTTTCGGTCATGCTTTTTATAAGCATCCGAAGCATAAACATCCTGGCACCACTCCCATACGTTGCCGCTCATGTCATATAAACCAAGCTCGTTTGGCCTAAAACTCCCGACAGGTGCCGTATATACATAACAACTCTCATCTCCCTCCCAAGTAGGCCAAGACCAACTCGGTAACAGCCGCTTTAAAGTTTCATCTGCAATGTTGCCTGAAGGCGTTCCGTTTCCCCAACTGTACTTGTAGTCCTTCCCTCCACTCCGTGCCGCATACCATACTTGACAGGATCTTACACAACGCCCATAAGATTGCTCTTAAAGAAGAGTCTATGAGAAAAACTATGGCCTCAGACTTGACACAAAAGGGTAACTGAGGTATTATGAACTTTATTCAGCGTAGGTTATTTTAAGGTGGCCGGAATGCTCCGGAATAGGTGGCTGGAATGAAGCGGAACTAACGGCCGGAAAGGACTGGAATAAGTGGCTGATATCAATGGAATACACATGTATACCGCTTCATTCACGAATGCCCTGAATTCACCGACTGTCACCTCATATTTCCACAAATAAAAATCATCAACACAAACCTCGCGGACTGGTTTTTCGTCGTCAAACCCATCTCCAAACACATCGCCCATCCGGTAGCACCCGCCCTTTACCAGGACTAACTCAATACCCATAACAGGATCGGTATCAGATAATGAGCTTTTACCGAGCGGTGGCTTAACTTGGGCTGGTAACCCACATATCCCCCGAATTAGTTCTTGCAGCTTCGTGCCGTACTCCTCTTCGTTTGAGAAATCGACATAGCGACGTGAACCGAGAAACCGCGGAACCTTTCTTGATGAGTTATTTCTAATAACCGGAATGAATTTCATGGTATCGATGTTCTCCGCGACCTCCGCGGTGACAATGAGCCGTTCATAACCAACACCTCCGGATCCTTCATCAGCTTTTTTCACATAAGGCTCGGAGCATATCAATAACACCCGGTCGGAATCCGAAATATCCCTTTGCATAAAGGTGACTACATCTTGACCTATAAACAAATCTCACTGGTCAAGTCTGGCATCTACGCCTTGCGCCCGCAGGTCGGTGGCAAGCTTCAAGACCCACTCTTTGTGTGCGTCGGTATCGTGTGAGTACGAAAGGAAAACGATAGGTGCACTCATGTTAGCCTCATACGCCACTGGATGAGGTAATATCTGCTTAATTCATGCCGATATTTGTTAAAAGCGCGCATGTAGTGCAGAAACATCAGTGAAAAGCATTTTCCAGGGAAACTTCTACTTTATATACCGTGCTGTCCTTTAGCTCGGTTGCTATCATATCGAGATAAGTTTCTATGGCATCTTTTATGTTTTCCTGAGCCTCTTCAAGGGTGTCACCCTGGCTATGACACCCTTTGAAAAGAGGGCAATGGGCATCATAACCATATTCGGTTTTACTTATAATTACCGGAAATTCCATTTTGAACCACCTTAATCGTTTGTAAGAATAAATACTTAAAAGCACCCTTCCCCAAACTGGATCTTATTCAATTAGACACGTTAACCGTCAGGTAATTATAGTATAGCACGTTCGGATCTACCACGCCGTTCATATTTGTATCGACGCCAATGTAAAACGTATATGTTCCGGGAGGGAGTCCCGTAAGATCGAGAGATTGTTCCGGAACATCAACCAGGCTGCCCTGTAACACGGGCGTAATGCCCGCAGTCCATGTCCCGCCGTTAAGATTATACGAATAAACCCCGGAATTCGAAACCATTACCAGCCACCAATCGGCTTTAGTACCAAATTTGTTGCCGGAATCGAACGATAACGACATTGTAAGCTTCTTCTTCGAAGAAATGTTTAATACCCCGTTTACGCCGTTACCCAGGATGACGAGATTAGGAGGCGTACCGACGTATTCGAATGCGCCCAGATCGTATCCCTGTGTTCTGGGACGGATACGGTTATTGAAGTCAAACGCAGGCACGTTGAGCGTGGATGCCGCACCGATAGCGGGTGACGACGTCTGCAAGTGCAGATCATAAACGGAGGCATTAACAAACATGGGATCGCCCGTTATAGAATTAGTGCCGTACGTCTCGCCCGTATATCCTCTGAAGCCGTTTACCAGATTATTATCGATAGTAACCGTATCGCCGACCGCCTGTGCTTTTACTATCTGGAACGTATAATTACCGCTTACTATGTTGTTTCTGACTACAACGTTTTGCGCGTTGGGGTTGCTTATGTATATGCCGCCGCCAAACGTCTGCTTTCCATTTTTATATAACGTGTTGTTATATATCGCGATATTGTTTAAAGGCTGAACGGATACCACGCCATAATTTCCCATGTTGATTCCGCACGACGTATTATTATATGAAAGATTATTATAGAGCGATACGTTTTCTAAAAGGCCTCCCTCCTCGGAGGCGATACCAAACCCGTCGGTGCTACAATTAAACACTTCATTGTTATAAACGCCGATATTATAAGTATGCTTGGCATATGCGTCTATGTATATGCACACGGCGTTTATATTATATACAGTATTGTCGTGAATGGTGCCGTCGTGGGAGCCGCTCTTGACGTCTATACCTTCACCGCCATAGTCGCCCGGGCCGCCGTCGTGTACGAGATTGTTCATTACTTCGAAATTATAGGTGCCGGCTATGGTTATACTCTCCTCCGCCCCGTCGTTACAGGCAAGCTCAACTTCGTTATTATCTATTGTTACGTTGGAGCCGCCCCATATTCCGATACCCGACGATACGGAGTTGTAGGTATAATTATTAGTCAGGATAATATTGTCGGGGGTGTAGGCGAAAAGTGCGGCGGAGGCCGAATTTATAATTCTCAGGCCGGATATTTTCAAATAACTCCTGCCGGTAAAGTCAAACAGGCCCTGACCGTCGCTAACCGCGACACCCTTACCGTCTATCGTTGGAGATTCTCCCGGATACGCGGAAAAGGTTATGTACCCGCCGGCGACGCCCGTATTTGTTACGACGACGCGTTCGTTATAAGTACCCGTCCTGATATAAACGGTATCGCCTGCCACGGCAACGTTGGATGCGTGCTGGACGGTACGCCAAGGGCCAGTTATATCACCTTTAGCCGAATCTTTGCCCGTTGCAGATACGTAATACGTAGCACATAAAGCGGGTAATGCCGTAAGCAACAAAAAAACTATTTCAAACTGAAATATGGTAAACCACTTTCTACCGCGCAATGGCCTCACCCTCCTTTCGAAAGCCGGCAACTTATCTCTGCCCATTCCAGCCTCCATTTGGTTTGGCATTTGGACGTTTTAAGGCTTTTTCCATGGTTAAAAAAACAATCTTCCGTCTATATTTTACCATAACGCTTCCCATCGGGGATAAGAATTTTTCTTCGCGTCCCGGCCCCGATTTAAAAATACCGACGGAGCGGGGCTCTTCCCTAAAGTGAGCCTGACAAGAGAGCCTGATTAGAGATTTGGCCCGGATCACCGGTTTTTTAATAAAAAAATGCCCCCTACCCTTTCTAAAGGGTCATTTGATGTAGTATAATAATCCGTAAGGTGTCATGTATATCGCATAAGCGCCCTATGCAAGCGTTTTATATGAACTTTTAACTTATTTAGTAAGGTGGGATATTATGTCGACGGCTGGTATCATAATAATAGGCGAAGAAATACTGTCCGGAAAGGTGGACGAGTGCAATTCCGGGTTTATAGCCAAGCGCTTGAGAGCCAAGGGTGTGAAAGTAAAGAGAATATCCGTCATACCCGACGACATCGATGATATTGCTTATGAAACAAAGCTTTTTTCCGATAAGTTTGATTTCGTATTCACATCCGGAGGCCTTGGGCCGACCCACGACGACGTAACCATAGACGGCATAGCCAGGGGTTTTGGTGTAAGGGTCGTGGTTGACGACTACCTCAGAGAGATACTCGACAGGCGCTACGGTGACAGGGTAACGCCGGAAAGGTTAAAGATGGCCCAGGTACCCGAGGGAGCGAACATTATCGTCAACAAAGAGATAGAGTTTCCCCTTATCCAGTTTAAGAACCTGTTTATCTTCCCCGGCATCCCCAAATATCTCAAGGATAAGTTACTATCCATAGAAGAGTTGTTCAACGAGCCGCCCATATTGCTGAAAAGGGTATACGTGAACGAAATCGAATCCGAGATAGCGCCTTTCCTCAACGAAGTAGTGAGAAACCACGGCAACGTTGAGATCGGGTCTTATCCAATAATGGACAACTCCGATTACCGGGTGATTCTTACTTTCGAATCCATCAGTAAAGATTCACTCGACTCAGCCGTAAGAGAAATGACGGAAAGCGCTTTCAAAAATAGAATCATTAGGGTCGATGGTTAGTTTGACGATTATTTGTTCGTCAATTATTTGTTCGCCGATGGTTAGTTTGACGATGGTTAAGTTGTAGATGGTTAGTTGAACAGCCGGTTTAGCGGTTGGTTTATGATAACGATTTTCCCGTTACACTTGAATTCACCGGAGCATAGAGATGGTTATAGGTAAACCCCTTTTCACTGAGGATCAGATTCAAACTAAAGTAGAAGAGCTTGCCCGAAAGATAAACGACGACTACAAGGGCAGGGATATTCTGGCAGTGGGCCTGCTCAAAGGAGCCTTCATGTTTTACTCGGACCTCGTAAGGCACCTTAACGGCCCCTTAACCGTGGATTTCATAATGTCGTCGAGTTACGTGAGCGACAGGTCTTCAGGCAAAGTAACGGTCCATTACGACATAAGGGAACCCATTACTGGAAAGGACGTCCTGATCATAGAGGACATAATAGATACGGGCATATCGTTGAACTACTTACTTGAGCGCCTCCGGCAGAGATCCCCGAAGTCGCTTAAGACGTGCGTTTTCCTCGACAAGAGGTGCCGTCGGGAAATAGATATCCCGATCGATTACGTGGGATTTGAGATCCCGGACGAATTCGTCATAGGTTATGGAATAGATTACAACGACCAGTTCAGGAATTTACCTTATATTTCCATACTGAAAAAATCTACCTGACAAGCGCTGAAGCATTTTCCGGCAAGTCCGGGAAATCTTGCAAGTCCGGAGTATCCGGCAAATTAAAGCGACGGCCTGGCGAATCCGGAGGACGGCCCCCGGCAAGTTAAAACGAAGACATTACCGAAGACAGTGAGGAAATGAGGAAATAGTGAGGTTATATGTATGAATTAATGATAGAAGCCACTTTTGCTGCAGCCCACCAATTGAGAGGGTATAAAGGCAAATGTGAGCAGCTTCATGGGCACAACTTCAAGGTGCAGATACACGTCCAGGCCGACAGCCTCAACGATACAGGCATCGCAATCGACTTTCACGACTTGAAACGATATACCAGGGAAGTGGTGGACCAGCTCGACCACGCGTTTTTAAACGACGTCTTTCCCTTTACGGAGATCAACCCGTCCTCGGAAAACATCGCCAGGTGGATATTCGATTCCATGAAGAAGAAGATAGACACCGACGAGGATTACGCCCATTTAGCCGCGGTGACGGTATGGGAAAGCGAAACGGCATCGGCCACTTACTATGAGGACTGAAAGAGGACTGAGAAATGATCGCTAAAAGACATACGGCAGAGGTAACGAATGACATGATAAACAACGTGACACACAGCGTGACAGGCAGTGTAACGGAAAACGTGATAGAAAACGTGATAGAAAACGTACTGAATAACTTCAGGCAAAGAGAAGGTTTCAAAGCCGAGGTCTTCGCCCTGAGGTCAAAGAACACGACGGTGGAGGCAAAAGGCGGCGCAGTGGACGCACTCGAGCGGGCCGGCACCTCCGGATACTCCATAAGGGTTCTGAGCGGTAAGCGGCAGGGTGTCTCGTTTTCCACCGACTTCGACGACTGGAAAAACACTTTGGAGAGCGCCATCGAAACCTCGCGTTGGGTCGAACCGGACGAGTACCACACCATAGCCGCAGGCGGTACTTATAGCGACATGGATATATACGACGAGGAATCAGTCAACACCCCGCAATCGGAGATCATCGACATGGCGATGGAAGTGGAGCGGGCAGCCCTAACTTACGACCCACGGGTCAAAAGTGTAAGAAAAGCCAGTTGCGGCTTTTCCTCCCACGAGTTTTTTCTGGCCAACACGGAGGGATTTTCAGGCAGGTACGCCTCTACCTCTTGTTCCGCCAGTGCCCAGGTAATGGCCGAAGACGGCAGTGGAAGCCAAATGGGCTGGAGTTATGACGGGGGCAGGTTCAAACGGACACTATCCCCGGCCACGATTGGAGCGGAGGCCTCGAGGAGGGCCGTAGAATTACTTGGATCGGTTAAGATCAAGCCCGTTAAATCCAGGGTAATACTCGATAACTCTATAGCCTGCGAATTTTTAAGTCTCATAGCCTCCTCCATATCCTCCGAAAACGTACTGAAGGGGAAATCCCTCCTCAAAGACAAGGTGGGACTCAAAATTGTGTCGGACAAGATAAACATAATAGACGACGCTCTGATGCCGGGCAGGCTAGGCAGCCGCCCCTTTGACGGCGACGGCACTCCCTCCATGAAAAACACGGTAATAAGCGAAGGCTTACTCAAAGGTTTTTTATATAACCTGTACACTGCGAAAAAAGGACACGGCGAGACCACTGCAAGCTCCGCGCGCGGGGGACTTGGCAGCCTGCCGGCAGTGGGCATATCGAATCTCTACGTGGAACCCTCCCGCATGGCTAAGCCGACTCCCGTGGAACGGCTAATCGAAGAGATGGGGACGGGCCTGCTCATAACCGACGCCATGGGAGTACACATGGCAAACCGCATATCGGGCGACTTTTCCATCGGCGTAAGCGGCCTCTGGCTGGAAGGCGGGCAAGTCGCACGATCGGTTAAAGAGGCCGTCCTGAGCGGCAACCTGCTCGAACTCTTCGCTAAAGTGGAGTCAGTCGGTAACGACCTGAAGTTTTACGGCAGAGTGGGCTCTCCCTCTTTGCTGATAGGCGAAGTAGACATAAGCGCGTGAAATATATTCTTGAAATCATACGTTTTCGGAATAAAACCAGGTTGCGGTCAAACGAGTAAAGGACAAGGACGGACAAAAGATTAACACGAAAAACACGAACAAAAGCACGAAAAACACGAAAAAGGACTATGCACTTCTGCACCTTTCTGTGCCTTTCTTGCCCTTGTTCGTGCCCTTGTTCGTGCTTTTCGTGGTAATCTTTTGTCCTTTGCTCTTTTGAATGCCACCTGGTATAAAATATACCGGTGAAAAATACGGAAAAAATCATGCGGACAATTGCGTGAACCGGCGAATAAATGTTAAAATTGCAGAGCTAATCCCGAAATAATCGGCTGAAATGCGTGGTTAAATTTCTTGCTTCATGCTTTTGTCATGGCGTGATAGCGGTGGATGGAGGACATAGATGGATTATTTTTTGACTGAAGAGCAGCAAATGGTGAGGGATCTCGCCCGTCAGATTGCCGTGGAAAAGGTAAAACCCGTAAGAGCGGAACTCGACGAAAGGGAAGAATTCCCCACGGATATAATGAAAACAATCGCACAGGCGGACCTCTTTGGCCTGTTTGTGCCGGAGGAATATGGTGGTCTTGGAAAAGGCGCCATGGAGCTATGCCTTGCCGTAGAGGAACTCAGCAAGGTGTGTCTGGGCGTATCTACCAGTTATGCCGCCAACGCACTGGGCACTTTCCCCTTACTCCTGTTTGGCACCGAGACACAGAAGAGGCGATACCTTCCGGACATCGCATCGGGCCAAAAGCTCGTAGCCTTTGGCCTCACCGAGGCCAACGCCGGTTCGGACGCGGGAGGCATCCAGACTACCGCTATCAGGGACGGCAATGAGTACGTCCTCAACGGTACGAAACAGTGGATAACCAATGGAAGCGTAGCAGACATATATACCATCATCGCCATATCGGACAAGTCGCGTGGTGCCAGGGGGGCTTCGGCCTTCGTCTTAGAAAAGGGAATGCCCGGATTCAGTTTCGGCAAAAAGGAAAAGAAGATGGGCATCAGGGCCAGCATTACCTGCGAGCTTGTCTTTAACGATTGCCGCGTTGCCATGGACAACATCCTGGGGCGCGAGGGAATGGGATTCATCGTGGCTATGAAGACCCTCGACCAGTCCAGGATAGGGGTTGGAGCCCAGGGTGTAGGTTTGGCACACGGTGCCTTGTATGAGGCCCTCAACTTCGCCCGAACCAGGATTCAATTCGAAAAGCCGATAGTCAGCTTCCAGGCGATACAGCACATGCTCGCCGACATGGCCATACAGGTTGAGGCGGCAAGGGCCCTTGTCTACTCCGTTGCCAGGTACATGGACGGCGGCGGCAAGGATATTACGAAGCCCTCCGCAATGGCTAAAACTTTCGCTACGGACGTGGCCATGAAGGTGACAACGGACGCAGTGCAGGTTATGGGAGGCTCCGGATACATGAGGGATTACCCCGTAGAGAAGATGATGAGAGACGCCAAAATTCTACAGATTTACGAGGGCACTAACCAGATACAGAGAAACGTTATTTGCCAAAACCTTATCAAAGAATCTTCGAGGAAACAGTAAGCGATGAATACCGACGCCATGAAAATAGTGGTATGCATAAAACAGGTACCCGACACTTCGGAGGTAAAGATAGACCCCAGGACCAATACGCTAATCAGAGACGGTGTGCCCAGCATAACGAACCCTTTCGACATGCACGCCATAGAGGCGGCACTGGGGATCAAGGACTTAACGGGAGCGACGGTTACGGCCCTGACCATGGGGCCTCCACAGGCCCAGGCGGCTCTGATGGAAGCCGTATCCATGGGGGCCGACGACGCGGTGCTTCTTACCGACAGGGCTTTCGCGGGCTCCGACACGTGGGCTACGTCATATACCCTTGCCGGTGCTTTAAAAAAGATCGGCTACGACCTGATAATTTGCGGAAAACAGGCCATCGACGGCGACACCGCCCAGGTAGGGCCGGCGGTTGCCGAGTTTCTGGGCATTCCCCACGTATCGTACGTAAGCAGGATTACTTCGATTAACGACAAGGAATTACACGTCAGGCGTCTCATGGACGATGGTTACGACGTGGTCGAGGCTAAGATGCCCGTGCTCATCACCGTGGTAAAGGAATTGAACAAGCCCAGGCTCCCATCGCTCAGGGGTAAGATGAAGGCAAAAAAAATCGAGGTGAGAAAGATGGGCTATGCCGACCTTGGGCTGGACCCTCAGAATCTCGGTATCAACGGCTCTCCCACAAAGGTGAAGAACATTTTTGCCCCCGACGCTAAAAAAGACAGGAAAACTATAGAGGGCACCGTCGACAACCAGGTTGACGAACTTTTGGCGATTCTCAAGACTATCAGATGCTTTTGAGACCAGTGAACCGGCGCCGGTAAATATAATTAATAAAGAATGGCATTGTAATAACATTATGAAAGAATAACGTCACGTCAATGGAGTCGATATGCAGATAAAGGTAGATACCGGGTTGTGCACGGGTTGCCAAACCTGTCTGAGCTCTTGTCCCTATGATGCTTTGGTTATGGTAGACGAACACGCTTTCGTCAACGAGTATTGCCAGTTGTGCAAGGCATGTTTGAGCGTCTGTCCCGAAGGAGCGATCAAAGAGTACGAGGAGCGGGTTGGCGTACCCAAACATTCGGCAGACCTGTCGTCCTATAAAGGTGTAATGGTGTTTGCCGAGCAGAGGGAAGGCAAAGTAACGAACGTGGCTTTAGAACTCCTCGGAGCGGGCAGAAGACTGAGCGACAAGCTCGGAGTCGCTCTTAGCGCCGCCCTTTTCGGCGCCCCGCAGACGGAAGCCCTGGAACTCGTCAAGTGGGGTGCCGACAAAGTTTACCTCTGCGACGACGAGAGCCTGCGTTACTTCAACGACGAGCCATACGCGGAACTTATGTCCGGACTTATAACGGCGCACAAACCAGAGATAGTCCTTGGCGGGGCCACTTCGGTAGGCAGGTCATTTTTCCCCAGAGTTGCGGCACGCCTTAAGGCCGGCCTCACCGCCGACTGCACCACGCTGGAGATAGAAGACGGCACCAGAAACCTGCTGGCCATAAGACCGGCGTTTGGCGGAAACATAATGGCAACCATCACTTGCCCGGACACGAGACCCCAGATGGCTACGGTGCGGCCAAAGGTGATGAAGAAAGGCTTCTGCGACACATGCAGGGCAGGCGAAATCGTAAGAATCGATAAACCTAAAACCGCTTCGGGAACGTTAGTTACCGGCGTAATTAAGGAAGAATCGTGCTTTAATATAAACCTCCAGGAGGCTGAGGTCATAGTGTCCGGAGGACGTGGACTCGGTAACGCTAAAGGGTTCGAGATGCTCAGTGAACTGGCAGAGCTTGTAAACGGCACCCTGGGGGCATCCCGTGCGGCCGTGGACGAGGGCTGGATTCAGTACGGGCATCAGGTTGGCCAGACCGGCAAGACGGTTTGTCCAAAAGTATACATAGCCTGCGGAATTTCGGGTGCCGTCCAGCACATGGTGGGCATGCAGTCGTCCGACATAATAATCGCCATAAACAAAAACCCGGAGGCCCCTATTTTTAACGTTGCAAACTACGCAGTCGTCGGAGACCTCTACGAGGTCATTCCGAAGTTAATAAAAAGGATAAAAGAGGAGAGGGGACTATGAAAAGCGGAGTAGCATTCGTTTTCCCCGGCCAGGGTTCACACTTTGTTGGGATGGGCCTTGATTTCTTCGAAAAAAGCGACTCGATAAAGGCCCTCTACCGTGAGGCGTCGGAAGTGCTGGGTTACGACATCGCCGACCTTTGCTTTTCGGGCCCCAAAGAAGAGCTCAACAAAACCATGAAAACCCAGCCGGCCATTGTCCTGACAAGTATAGCCTGCTACACGATGCTGGCGCAAAACGGGCTAAAACCGGTCATAGCAGCCGGACATAGCCTCGGTGAGTACTCGGCGCTGGTGGCGGCGGGAGTGCTTACCCTGATGGACGCCCTGTCGCTAACCGAAAAAAGAGGCGTTTTCATGCAGGAGGCCGTGCCTCAGGGCGAGGGACTAATGGCCGTCATTATCGGCCTGCACAGGGAGGCGGTAGAGCGTATTTGCCTGGAAGTAAGAAGCGGCTACGTATCTCCGGCAAATTATAACTGCCCGATGCAGATTGTCATAGCCGGAGAAAAAAGAGCCGTCGAAGAGGCCATAAAACTTGCTAAAGACAGTGGGGCAAGGAGAGCCGCACCCCTGCAGGTAAGCGTACCTTCCCACTGTACGCTCATGGTGGGTGCTTCTGAAAGACTTGGCAAATACTTCGAAAACGTTACTTTCAGCAAACCGACCATACCTATCGTCAACAACGCCAACGCCATGATACTGTCAAACGTGGACGACATAAAAGCTTCGCTTGTCAGGCATTTGAATAGTCCGCTCATGTGGGAAGACTCCGTTAAGGTAATCGTGGACACCCGCATAGACACCTTCCTGGAAGTAGGACCGGGTACCGTACTGTCCGGACTGATAAAGAGAATAAACCCTGACGTGCGGATTCTTAACGTACAGGATACGGCAAGCCTGGAATCGGCTCTGAAGGCACTCGAGGGGTGAGGCTAAGATTACCACCATTTTATCCCGGCAATTTTAGCAGTAGTTTTGCCGGCGGTTTTACTTTGGCACCCCGTAGTGCTCATAACTTAGCAATAATGCTGCGTTACTAAATAAAATACATCATTTTGGAGGAGTTTATACCATGGTAAAGATCTATTACGATAAAGACGCAAACCTTGACCTGTTAAATGGCAAGAAGATTGTAATAATGGGCTATGGCAGCCAGGGACACGCACACGCCAACAACCTGAGGGAAAGCGGCATGGACGTCACTATCGGCATTCGGGCCG
>JADFXJ010000003.1:0-32277 GCA_015233615.1 Nitrospirota bacterium | reverse complement strand
CACGCCAACAACCTGAGGGAAAGCGGCATGGACGTCACTATCGGCATTCGGGCCGGGGGAAGCTGGCAGAAGGCCCAGGACGCCGGTTTTTCGGTCATGACTCCATCGGAGGCCGCAAAGATCGCCGACGTGATAATGATACTCCTGCCAGACGAGTTTCAGGCGGACATTTACAAGGCAGAGATAGCTCCGAACATGAAAAAGTCCGTGTACCTTGCCTTTGCCCACGGCTTTAACATCCACTTCGGCCAGATAGTGCCGCCATCAGACACAAACGTATTCATGGCGGCCCCAAAGGGCCCCGGACACCTCGTCAGAAGCGAGTATACAAAGGGCAGCGGAGTCCCGTGCCTGATAGCCGTACACCAGGACGCATCGGGAGACACCAGGGAAATGGCGCTGGCCTATGCCTCCGCTATAGGTGGCGGCAGGGCAGGTATAATAGAAACGTCATTCAGGGAAGAGACCGAGACCGACCTCTTCGGTGAGCAGGTAGTGCTGTGCGGCGGCATTTCCGCACTCATACAGGCGGGATTCGAGACACTGGTCGAGGCGGGATATGCCCCGGAGATGGCCTATTTCGAATGCCTTCACGAGGTTAAACTCATCACGGATCTGATCTACGAGGGGGGCATAGCCAACATGCGTTACTCCATCAGTAACACCGCCCAGTATGGCGACATTACCAGGGGGCCCAGGATCATAACCGACGAGACCAAAAAGGAAATGAAAAATATACTCGGAGAAATCCAGTCGGGAGAATTCGCCCGCGAGTGGATACTCGAATGCAAGGCGAACAAGCCCGTGTTCAACGCCCTAACACGCAAGGGAGAGCAACACCAGGTCGAGGACGTCGGTGGCAAGCTCAGGGCCATGATGCCATGGCTGAAAAAGAGCAGGCTCGTGGACAAATCCAAAGCTTAAAGCCGGCGGAACTAATCCGGCACTCGCCGGCACCATCTGTAAATGGCCACGTGGGGCCGGTCAGCACGAGTAATGACAAACCATTTTTGCGGAAATCTACGGAAATCTTAATCGCAGGGGGCAGACACACAGGTCTGCCCCATTGTCTTGAACTATGATTAATAATGATTAAATGAAAACTATGATAAATAACAAATATCCGCTTTCCACATTATGAATCATAGTAAATCAAAAAATCATTTAAATCACAGTTCAGACATCTGAGTAGGTACGTCATGCAAATGAATTTCGCATACATCTATAGGCAACATAAGGATAATTTAACGGACAATATGGATAAATTAGGAATTTTACGAAAGAAAATCGGTGAAATGGAAGAGCTGCCCGCCATGTCTTATACGGTAAAACTCGTTAGCCGGCAGACTGCCAAATACAACGACTCCACTATAACCGAGCTAACGGATACCATACTTCAGGACTTTGCCCTGACGAACAAAATCCTGAGGATGGTGAACACCGTTTACTACATAAAATCCCAGTTCAGCGGCAAGATAACGACCATATCCAGGGCCGTCTACGTTCTGGGCCTCGAGCACATAAGAAACGCGGCACTGTCTATGGTGCTGTTCGAAAATCTGAAGAATAAAAGCCTGGCCAAAGAACTGAAGAATAACTACATGACTACTTATGTAAGCTCGATCATATCCAGGGAGCTGGCAAAGATCGTAGACAAGGAAAAGTGCGAGGAGTCTTTCCTCTGTGCCATGTTTTACGACCTTGGCAAGATAATCACAACGTACTACATGCCTGACGAAAGTAAGCTCATCAAAGATCTGGTTTCTAAAAAGGGGCTCGACGACAAAACGGCTTCGGCAGAGGTGCTCGGCATATCTTACGAGCGCATCGGCATAACCCTGGCCAAGGACTGGCATTTGTCGCAGCAGATAGTGCACTGTATGCACAGACAACCTCACGTTAAACTTGCAAAACCGGACAACCCTATGGACCTTTTGAGGTGCTTCGTTAGTTTTGCCGGAGAGTTATGTTCCACTATACTCTCATTTCACTCAAACCACGTTGGCTGGATGGCTTCCCTTGAAAACCTCATTAAACGATACTCTAACTGCTTTAGCGTCTCCCCGGAAAAAATGATCGAAATACTTAAATTGGCCATTGACGAGGTGACCGTATACGGGCAAAACTTCGACTTCGATGCCGATGACAACAGCTTTGTAAAGATATCGCGCCAGTTACTTAGCTCAACAGGTTTTACAAGCGCAACAAACACTACGGTAATACCGGACTATGCCCCGATGGCCACACGGGAATACGAGGACATAGGCGGCATACAAGTCCTTGACTGGAACATGGCCATGAGCGACGCCCGGGAAACCACCGAGAGCATATTGAACAGGGGAATTCTGGAGGTGGCCACGGCTTTGCTCGAAGACCTCACTCTGAATGACATTTTAAGGATGGTAATCGAGGTAATGTTCAGGGGGATGCACTGCTCCAGAATAATCATCTTAATAAGGAACCCGAAGGAAAGCGTGATGGAGGGAAGGTTTGGGTTTGGAGAGAACGTCTTTACCATAATCAAGAATTTCAGGTTCATCACAGACCTCGGTGCCGACGATATCTTTAACATGGCACTATCGCGTGGGTCTGACCTCCTCGTGAAAAACGTAAACGACAAGCGGATTGCCACCAAGCTTCCGGAGTGGTTTATGAACCTGATCGATTCCGAAACTTTCATGATAATGCCTATAAGAATAGGCAAGATGCCCATAGGGCTCATCTACATGGACAAACCCTTCGCGGGCGACCTGCAAATAGCGCCAACGGTACTGCATTGCCTCAAGATGCTTCGCGACCAGGCCATACTGGCTATCAAGCAAAAGACCAAGTAGATGCTCCAGTTAAGCCGGATAAACATGTTAAATCAATGGACACATTAGACCGGATGGACCTGACGCTGGATACAATAAAAGACGTTAAAATATACCAGAAGAAAAAGGGGTACCGCTTTTCTATAGACGCTCCTTTGCTGTCAGGCTTCGTCAAGCCGTTATTTTCCGGGCGTGCCGCCGACATAGGCGCGGGTTCGGGCATTATCGGTCTGCTGCTTGCAAAAAAATACGAGAAGCTTACGGTGCAGCTTTTCGAAATCCAGGAAGAACTCTACGCCCTGTCTCTGGAAAACATACGGTTAAATGGCGTTGAGGACAGAGTATCGGCCCTTAACGCGGACGTAAAGGATCTTCTTTTGCCGGAGGTTTCGAAGTGTCCGTACATCGGTTCGAACAGTTTCGACATAGTCGTATCGAATCCACCTTTCAGGAAAATCGGCACAGGCTTGATTAACCCACACGTTGAAAAGGCCGTCGCACGCCACGAGCTTGAACTCACACTGGACGATCTGACCCGTGCCGCCTTTTGCCTGTTACGGGGTAAAGGCAGGTTTTATTTCATTCACCATCCGACGCGCTTTATAGAGGCCATAGACGCGTTGAGAGACCGCGGCCTTCAGCCCGTCCGGGCCCGTTTCGTCCACTCGGACGAAAGCGCCTGGGCTAAGATGTTCTTAATGGAGTGCGTGAAGGAGGGAAAGCCAACTTTTACGCTCGAAAACCCCTTTTATATCTATAAAACCGACGGCTCTTACACCGAAGATACCCTAGCTCTACTGGGTAGTACGAGATTAGAATCCGATTAGTGTTACGCGATGTTCGACTTTTATCGATCGGGAAACTCTTACCAGAACAACAATAGGTGGGGTTATCTAAACGCTTATCGACTTTTTACCGTCATTCCGGCTTTGTCCGGAATCTGTCTTTGTCCTTGCCTCCCTTGCCGTTATTCCAACCTCTTACTGTCAACCCCCCACATACGTAATTCCGGCTTGTCCGGAATATAGTCCTTGCTCCTTGTCGTCATTTACCGGATAGAGATGTCAGCTGCATTCACGAGCCGGAATCTGCCCTGAATCCGTGTGGTTACAGTGTTGCATCCCACTGAATTCCGCTATATATTGTCAATTAACCTCAAATATTGGAAATGTTCCCGGTATATTCTTAATATCCGAAATCTCGCCGGCAGGTAAGACGGTAATATCCGATTTTACACGAATCTCTGTAGATTGTGATAATAATATCTGTCCGGGTTTGGAACGGGTCTCAAGCCTGCTCGCGAAGTTTACCTGGGAGCCAAGAGCCGTAAACTGGTCTCTGAAATCGGTGCCTACATTTCCGACTAGAACTTCACCCGTATGTATACCGCACCCAAGTCCGATCTCTATTTTATCCGGTACATATAATTTCCACTTTTCCATCCATTTTCCTACATTTTTCGTGAATGTCGGCCTCAAATCTATGGCTGCTTTTACGGCACTGATTGCATCGGCTGAGCCTTCATCCTGCTTATGGTTCAAAACTCCGAATAGCGCCATTACGCCGTCGCCGATAAACTTATCCAGAAGGCCATTATGTTGGAAGATTGTTTTTGCCGCAACTTCGCAATAATCTTGCAGGAAACCGGAAATTAGCGTCGGGTGGGCTCTTAGTATGTCGCAAAGCCTCGAAAAACCCCTGATGTCCCAGAATACTATGGTAATCATCTTGCGGGACAAGGATAACAGCGACGGCTCTCGTTCGATGGCTGCAAAAACTTTGGGGTCGAAATACCTGCGAAGAAAATTGATCCTCTGAGACCATTGTCGATAACGTATGGCAGCCCGGGTCTTTGTAATAATTTCACGGACGGCTGAAACTCCACGAATATTTTTTTCTACAACGTCAAAAGCACCATAGTCGAAGGCAGCATAGCGATCCAGACTTTTTTCTTTTGCCGTAAAAAGAATTGCCATAACCAAAGGGTCGATAAGCCTCGCTTTCTTAAGGATATTCATTCCACTGTCTTCGCTCTCCATTACAAGATCAGTCAGTACAACGTCAACAGGCTCACTTTTGGACAGTTGTACCTTTAAAATTGTTTCTCCTGCCGATTCACTCTTCGCCTGAAATATTATCCAATCGGGATTGTCGTCTCCCAATGCGAGTGTGAGCGAGTTAAGATTTTCAACTTCATCATCCACAATGAGAATTCTGCTAAGCATTTTTTATCTCCTTTAACGGCAGATAAACCTCGAAGTCAGCGCCGTCTCCGGGTATTCCCGATTCGATAATTCCGCCGCCATGTCCATCGATAATCCGGCGAACTACAGCCAGCCCAAGCCCCGTACCGTGATCATAAGTCGTAAAAAATGCGTCAAAGATACGGTTCTTATCTTGAATGGCAATACCACGACCATTGTCTCTAACATGGATAACAAAGTATTTTTGAGTCGTATCGAGAAAATCCGGCAAATGGGCAGTTGCCGGGCTCGTAACCGTTATTTCTATTTTTTTCTCAGGTTTGTCAAACCAATGAATCGTATTCATTACCAACTCGTCAAAACATTCCGCTAGTTTATCGGGATCAGCCTGAACCGTAATGTTGGAAGGGCACTCGATTTTACAATCAACGCCATGATTAGATACTTGCTTGCAAGCATCTTCGAGAATTGGCAGGATCGGAGTGGGAACAGGTTTTATTTCCTGTGCTTTCGACAGGGATTTAAGTTGGTCGATAAAGGCCTTGGCTTTCTCGACAGCCGAACGAATATTATCCACAACTTCTACTGCCTCATCTTTCCGGCCCTCGCTAATTCTCTTCAAAAGGGGACCTAAACCGGTTTCTATCGCAAAAATAGGATTTCCAATCTTATGGGCGGCCGAAAAAGAAATATCTTTCCAAACGGAATCACGTTCCGCGCGAATACGCTTGTTTTTCTCTTCTTCCAATTCCATAATGAGCTTTGCCTGTCGTTCGGATAACTTAGAGTTCTCAAAGTAAAGCTCCTCGTAGCTTTTCCGTGTCTCCGAACGCAGCCGGCCTTCATCCGAAAAATACTTATAGCCAATGCCAGGAAATTTCTGCACAAGCGAAGTAAGATAATCCCGATCCCATATCCTTAGACGTACATTAGATAAGGAACCGCCTCTCTTATATAGTTCTTCGACTCGCTCCCTAAGCGCTTCAATTCCATCATTATCAGAACCTTTCCGAGACGATAGAAGAAGAAATGTTATCGATGAGTAGGAAACCCTTTCTTTGAAATGAGCAATCTCTGTACTCAGCAAATACAAGAAAAGACCTGGTCTGCTGAAAACAATATCGAAATATTCCTGAGCTGGCACTCTAAGTCCCATCGATACCAGCCATAATTCGCGGTATTCATAACCGTCCGGATCTTTTTTAGGAAACTCGGTAATAAGATCAATCTTAAGATCATTATCAGGGAGAACCTTCTCCCACTCAAGAGAATGAAAACCCATTTGAGCCAATAATTCCGCGCATAGATTTTCCACATCTCTATCCGACAATCTATCCCAATCGACAGAGAAAGGAGATGAAAATTTATGTATGGAAGAAGATGACTTTTGAACCGGAAATCGACGAAACTCCTCAAGAAAAAGTTTAATCTTTTCGGATAGTATTGAAAAGCTAACGGGAATGTAGGAATATGTTATGACACTAAATTCATGAATATCGAATAACACGTTATCAAAGAATTTTTCTTCAGAGATTAAGAGAATACCCTTACCCATTGCCTTGGCTAGTCCGAGTTCAAAGAGTATATTCGGATTAAGACCCGACACATCTGCAATAATCAAGTTTGAACGAGCAATTTCACCGATGATTTCTTCCTGAATGATGCTTCTTGATTTAACATTAATCATGTAAGATGAAACCACTTGATATGCAGATTCTGTTGCGACATCTATGATCACCTTTTTAATCGGTTCAAAGACCGACGAATCAGGTATAGAAACGAAGCAGCGAAGTTCCTGGAGTTCTTTATCGTGCATTGCCATCTCCTTATAATATTAACATATTTTTCATAAATGATGCCCGTCTAATGAAGTAAACTCCATCTTCCGGCAAAGACAATAACCGGGAGTGCAAAAGCGCTTATATATGCTCAGGCCAAAATTAAGGCCATTAAAGGAAAGCCGAATGAAGCGTTCCCGAAGTTACACATGGCGATTTGCAGGGCAAAAGCCGTCATCGATAGGGCTACCGTTCAATCTGTGAAACTAGTACGTCGTGGTAATTATAAGAGTAATGATCAGCCATTGGGGCGTTACGGAGGGCCGCCAGTGGCACTTGGGGGGTGGGGGCTGGTCGAGCCCATCTCACTTTTAACACCCGTTAACTCCGGTTTCCCTTGGTTGCCGTAATACTCTTTCCCCGTATCAGTACCGTTTACCCCCGGGGTAATTTAAGTGCGACACCGAGTTAAAACTGGTAATTCACCCAATTGTTGAGAATGTGAGCCCATCCGTAAATTTATTTTACGATTATTTTAATTTTTTTTGCATATGTATCCTATCCGTAACCTACCGTCTGATATACTATTTGGCGTCTCGGGCAAATACTCCGTATTGCTGATGGTACGGCCGTGACGATGCCTACGGGAGCAGGCAAATATAACCCAGGTTTATTATGATTTGCTACATCCGAATCCGTAATCGTCAAAGCAGTAATACCACATATCGTGTGATATATTTTTTATAATAAGGAGGTATAAGTATTATGGTCGATTCAATTAATAGCCCTCTTTACAGGGCCGCAATAGAAGCTGCTATGAAAAAAACGACAAAGAAAGTGGACGTAAACGGTCAAACCGTAGAGATAATCTCACCGTTTCCCTCCCCTGGCGACTGGCGCGATCAGTGGATTTATTTCATCATGGTAGACAGGTTCAACAACCCGTCGAAAAAACCCAAAAAATTGCCCTATGACGCAATGTGCACGTTCTTTCAGGGAGGCACGATCAACGGCATACGGGAAAAGCTCGACTATTTGAATTCCATGGGAGTTGGGGCATTGTGGCTCACCCCGGTACTTAAAAATTGTCAGAAACAGGATGGCTATCACGGCTACGGCATAATGGACTTTTTGAACGTCGACCCACGTTTCGGTACCGACTCGGACCTCGTAAGACTCGTTGACGAGGCCCACGCAAGGGGCATATACGTTATAATGGACATAGTACTAAACCACTGCGGTGACATATTCGAATACGACGACAACGGCAGTCGCCAACGCGAAATGCCTTGGAGAGACGATGCATACGACGTCTACTGGCGCGACGAAAACGACATCGGCCGGTGGAAGGACGCTCCCGCACAATGTCATCCCGATGCCGCAGTCTGGCCTGCCGAACTGCGTAAAAACGAGTACCTCCGCAGAAGAGGCCGGTTCAGAGAAAGTAATGAGTTGGAGGGTGACTTTTGTTCCCTAAAGGAAATGGTAACCAAATATCCGGACAAACTTTCAAAGCACGATTATTATCCGGTAAGAGACATTTTGATTAAATCATATCAGTATTTTATTGCAAAATTCGACGTGGATGGTTTTCGCATAGACACGCTTAAATATATCGAACGGGACTTCGAACTCCTTTTCGGAAATGCCATGCGTGAGTTTGCATTGTCTATAGGCAAAAAAAACTTTTTTACCTTCGGCGAGGTAGCCGACGGTGAGGAAAAGATCGCCTTATACACCGGCCGCCACACCTCCGATGACGACGGCGTCGTTGGAGTGGATGCGGCTCTTGACTTTCCGTTATTTGAAAATTTGCCTAACGTCTTAAAGGGTTATACTCCTCCTGTCCAAGTGGTTAACATGTACAACCATAGAAAAGACGTCCAAAAAGACCTGATGAGTTCGCACGGTGAAGCCGGTAAGTATTTTGTAACCTTTATAGACAACCACGACAGAAAGAAACGTTTTTACTATAGCGACCCCAGCGATCCTAACAAGTACGCTCCTCAGCTTACCATGGGGTTGGCCGCATTGCTTACGATACAAGGCGTGCCATGCATATATTATGGAACGGAACAAGGTCTATGCGGATGGACTTCGACCAAAGAAGATTCGTTTGTCCGTGAGGCACTCTGGGGAAAACCCGGGGCATTTGACGAAGATCATCCGTTTTACAAGGCCGTAAAAAGCATCGCGCAGGTGCGCGCGTCCTATCCTGCACTAAGGTACGGCAGACAGTACTTCAGGCAAATATCCGGAAACGGCTATGAATTCGGCATTTCAAGCTTTAAACAGGGAGTCCTGGCCTACTCTCGCATACTCTTTGAGACGGAGAACCTGGTCATTCTCAACACTAATATGAATGCCGCATGGGAGGGATTCGTCATAGTGGACTACGCACTCGGTCCCGTAGGTTCAAAATGGAATATACTCTACAGCAATCAAGGCACAAAAACGCAGTACCAGACGACCGAAGTGCAAGCCGGAAGCGCTAAAATAATAGAACCCTACGGTAAAATCACCAACGGCCCGGCGCGCATCGTTAAAGTGAAACTATTGCCGATGGAAGCACAGATACTTGGTAAATAGGAAACCGTGATGAAAAACGTCGTTGGCGATAACAAAAGGGTAAACAAAACACCGACTGCGATAGCGGCATTGATTTTATACTCAATCGGAGCGGTTTTAATATTGACCGGATGCACCCCGTTAACTACCATTCGATATGACGGCAGCGTTGTAAAACACTATTTCGGATATGTAAAGGTAATCGAACCCCCAACTTTTGGACATAACGAAGAATTTAAAGTATCCGAAATAGAAACGTTTGGCCTTCGTATATATAATGGAATGGGTGTGGGTTATTTTCACGAAAGGAATGAGTTCATTCCGCTCGATTGCAGGCTGGTCATAAGAGTAACGGATAAACGACAACTCGATCGGGTTTTTGAAACCCTATCAAACACAAAAATTATGGAGGAAGGTATATGTGCAACCGTATCACCGTAGCTAAAGCATTATGTTGTATCTTTTTATGTGGAGTCTTTTTGATTTTAGACGCGTGCAGCAGTACTCCGCAACATACGAATACCCTTATTTTTGGGACAAACACAAAGCTTGCCGTAGATATATCCGTTTCTACAGTTTCGAATCAGCCAAGCATAACGGTTGGCTATGCACGGCAAGAATTCGTCTGGATGCCCTTGTTGGCTAATAATTATAATGGTAAGGCTTCCGGTGGTGAAATAAAACCATGTTCAGAGGTAGATGCATCAATAACAAGTCCGGATCAATCTCACTGTTTTTATCGTGGCGTGGGTGCCAGTAATTCTGCCGGTACATCCCATGAATCTGATTCCTATTCGGTTTTAGCTAGTTTCGGCTCGAAAACCAGTGGAAAGGATGGCGTAAGCATTGCACAGTATTTTGCAACCGGTCTGGCTGCCAGAATACTTGCAAGTAATGGCGCGGCCCTTGTCAATGCAGCGGTAACGGAAAATGCTCCAAAACCCGGCGATACATCAAGTCCTACCCCCTCTTCATCTCCAAAACCTGAAGCTTCTTCGAAACCCGGTGGTACATCAAGTCCCGTCCCGTCTCCAACTCCAAAACCCGGAGCTTCTTCGAAACCTGTAGCTTCTCCAACACCCGGAGGCACTTCGAACTAAACTTTTCTAAGGAGAAACTTAAACAGTATGTTACTAAAGATCGTTCGTAACCGTTCATCAGTGGGTAAGGCAAGTCCGGGATAAGAGTATTGTCCTGCTAATCTATACCTGCAATTAAAAACCGTTATACCGGTACCATAAAAGGGAGCTCCGTAGGCCCGCTCGATGGGAAGACTTATCTAAGCGGCAATTGCAGACCTATGTGGATTACAAAATTTAATCACCATCGTTAATTTTTATCCATCCGCGAGCAGTTCGACGGCCGCTTCTATGACTTCGTCTTCGGTAATCATGGAGAGGCACTTAACGTTTATTTTGCAGGTGGGGGTATAGCCGAACTCCGTACAGGGGCTGCACGGGAGGCATTTGTTTATAATCCTGTGGCGTTTCCCCTTTGGGCCCCATTTTTTCTCGATCCCCGGGCCAAAGAGTGAAACCGTGGGGGTGCCAACGGCTACGCCAAGGTGAAGTATACCGGAATCCGCGCTTATAAGGAGGCCGGAGCGCTTCAGTACTGCGGCAGTTCCCGCGAGGGACGTCTTGCCGGTGAGATCCAGGCACGCCGGGCACTGTTTTATGATAGCCCTGGCGTGCAGCGTATCGGATGGGGCACCGATTATCGCAACCTTGAGGCCCCGCGCAATTAAAGCCGCAGATACGAGGCCATACCTGTGGCCTCCCCACTGCCGCTCCTTTACGGAGGCCCCGGGAAATATGGATACGAGAGTGTCGCCGGGATAAAGCGGCAATAGGTTTTGCAACCCGGCTTCCGGTTCGCCAACGTCTTCACCTACATTGATGAAAGGCGCATCATCGTCAAAGGTGGGCGCCGTTGCCGTTAATGGCCCCAACATAGGCTCCATTATAGGTTCCAGCAGGTGCATGAAGCTTAGAACCTCATAGTCGTCGTGGCTGTAGGCAACGGAGTGGGTAAAGAGGATTTTCCTATCGTTCGTGCCAAACCCCACCGTAACGGGCGCCCGCGACAGCACCGCCATTATGGCTGACAGCCTGTGCCACTGCTCCGTGTCTATTACCGCGTCGTAGCGGTTAGCCAGACACGTAAGGAGGCCAGGGCCTTTGTCGTAGAGGTAAATCCGGCTTATCTCCGTGCAGAGAGAGAAGACACCCGCGTTTCTTTTTTCGCAGAGTAAGTGTATTTCCGCTGATCCGATCATGGCCTTGAAGGCTCTTATGGCCGGTATCAAGTGTACCGCGTCTCCGATTCCGCCCGGACGTATGAAGAGTACCAGCCTGATAGCGGCAGCCGGCACTACAGCCGGGGGCGCCGACCCAGATTCCGGACAAGCCGGAATGACGGAAAAGGAGGTTGCAGCCCTTTCAGGTTTCCTCTCCTGTTTTTCGCGTCGTTTCTGTTGGGAAAGTAAGAGCAGGCTGAGTGCCTTAACGAGGGGTGGCCCAAGCAGAGAGTCTATCTTTTTAAGTGCTTCTATTTTGTTCATTTTCGGGTACAAAAATTCCGGTTTAGGTGCGGAAATTATGGAATATTCCGAAATAAATGAGCAGAGCAGACCGTAAGCCGGGTTCTGTGTAATGCGACCATTCATCTGGATGCCGAAATCGCTTTCGGCCTCAAGCGGCTGGTACCCGTTTTGCCTTTCCCCGTACGGGAAATCGGGCGGGCAACCCGATATGCAAAACCTATTCAGCCTTTCTCCGGACGGGGTTTACCACGTCCCCGCGTTACCGCGGCGGCGGGTGAGCTCTTACCTCACCATTTCACCCTTACCCGCATGATAGGAAGCTTCAAGTTTTTGACAATTGTCGACAATTTCCCGGCAACTTTTCAGCGGGCGGTGTATTTTCTGTTGCACTTTCCCTGGGGTCGCCCCCGGCTGCCGTTAACAGCCGTCCTGCCCTGCGAAGCCCGGACTTTCCTCTCCGGTGTCTACGTGCAAACTATAAACTCCGGAGCGGCCGCCTGGTCTGCTCTGCCCTAAACGGCTTTAATTTGGCCTGATTTTTGCTTTCAGTTGTTTTCGTCGCCGTTGGCCTCCTCTGCGTAGTACATTATCCTGCCGCACTGCGGGCAGGTTACCAGTTTCTCGCTCTTGGTGACTTCCACGAAAAGTTGTGGCGGCATGCTCATATTGCAGCCCATGCACACGTCCTTTTCGGCTTTGACGACGGCCAATCCGTTTTTCTTCTCGAGGAGGGCCATGTACCTTTCGTACGTACCCATGTCTTTGCCCGTTATTGTCCTGACGAGTTTTTGCCTTTTCCCTAAAAGGAACTCAAGTTCTTTCCCGGCATCTTCGAGCTCTTTTTTAACTACCGCCTTTTTAGCCGTTAATCTTTCCTGCTCCTGCTTAAATTGCACTCCGTTCTTAGCGAGGGTTTTTTCGATTGCTTCGGTTTTTTCCATAATGGCAAGGATATCGTCTTCGATGAGGCGGAAATCTTTCTCTGCCTGTTCGATCTCTTTCAAGTGGGATTGATACTCTTTGTTGGTTTTTATGTCCGAAGATCTTGTCCTGAGCTTTTTAACCCTGTCCGATTTTTCTTCCGCCGCCATCTCCAGCTCCTTTTTTTGCTTGAAAATGGCTGCCAGTTCACTCTTCTTCTGCTCGTATACGGAAGAGGCTTCTTTGTACGATGCGTCTCCTTCAATGGCTTTCAGGGGAGCTTTTTCTATTAACGTCTTTAGCTTGATTATTTCCGTATCAAGAGACTGCATCTCCCTCAGGAGATTTAGCTCTTCTAACATTGAACCTCCATGCCTTAGCTGCGACTGACTCTAATGATGTTTATTATAAAACTCATAATGGGCCCACCAGGACTCGAACCTGGGACCAACCGGTTATGAGCCGGTAGCTCTACCAACTGAGCTATGGGCCCCCCGTACACACGCCATGTGTTGCATTACATACGTAAGGTCTTTTACTATAACTTCACGGGCACGTCCCGGTCAAGTGGTATTTGATATATTTTACGTTTAGGTGAAATTTATTTTACGGGGAATTTGCTTTAGTAATTCTGCAGGGGTCTGTTTTTTTCGAGGCTCTGCTTTTTGGCCAGAAGCTCTCGTTGCTCCATCAGCAGTGAATTGACCAGATCGTAGTCTCCATTGTTTTCGGCTATATTGCGCTTTATATCGAGTTCTTTCAGGGCTGAATCTACGTTGCGTTTTTTTATGGCATGTATGTACCATTCTACGTTTTCTTCGACTTTTTCCCTATCTATGAAGGGCTCAACCATTAACCCGGACAGCAGGGGAAGTTCTTCGGCAGCGCTGAGTGCCGAGATGGAATCAAAGGTGGGCATAGCCTTTTTCTCGAAAATCGAAGTAAAGATCTTCTTAACCATTGCGTCTTTCAACTCGCCGACGTCGAGTTTGTCTTTGATTGACGAGGCCTCATCGGGGAAACACAGGTATATGCTGAGTAGTACCTCCTCGTCGGAGAGTTTTCGCCGTACCGGCGTGGGCACTTTTTGCGGGCCGTCTCCATCGTTTCCATAGTGGGACGGCCGGGAATCAGGGCGGCCGGTCTTTACGTAGGGCCGGGAGTTGGCGGCACCTTGTGGAGAATGGCCTCCGGGCTTTACATTTTTCATGCCTTCCCTCAGAATGGTTTCGGATATAAAGGCCTTGTCCGAGAGCTCGGATAAGAGTTTAGATTTTAATACAGTATCTTCGATTACGGTGAATATTTCATACAGAGCCCGAAGGTTTTCCGTGCCTTTGCCACCGGTTGAAAGAAAGAATTCTACGAGCTCTTTTCCCCCGGCGAGAACTCCGGTAAAGGCCTGCGCCCCCTTTTCCCTGAGAAAGCTGTCTGGGTCGCCTCCCTCCGGCAGCAGTACGGCCCTGGCGGCCATGCCGTTTTTGTATATGGTTGCCATGGCCCGCCTGGCTGCCGCTATCCCGGCTCGATCACCATCGAGGACTACGAGCACCGACTGTGTGTATCTCTTCAGCACTTTTGCATGATCTTCGGTGAATGCCGTGCCAAGCGGGGCTACAACGTTGGTCCAACCGTACTGGAAGCAGGTTATGGCGTCTATGTAGCCTTCGACCAGTATGGCGTGCTCTTTGGTGCGGATGGAGTCCTTGGCGAGATTGAGGCCAAAGAGAGTCCTGCTCTTTTTGAACTGTGCGGTTTCGGCCGAGTTCAGGTACTTTGGCTGTAAATCACCTATGGCACGTCCGCCGAAAGCCACGGTTTCGCCGTGGGCATTGTTTATGGGAAACATTATTCGTCCCCTGAACGTGTCAAAAAAGTGGTCGTCTTTTACGTTGACTACGGCGGCCTCCCTGACGTCCTGGTCGGAGCAGCCCTGCTGTTTCAGGTGTCTGTAAAGGGTATCTTTTCCCTCCGGTGCGTAGCCTAATGAGAATATACGTATTGTATCGGGAGAGATGCCACGTTGATTAAGGTACTCCCGGGCTGTTTTCGATTGCGTCAGGCACACGACAAAAAAATCCTTTGCGGCATTGAGAATATTTCGCTGAAGTTCCCGTTTAGCCGGAGGGACTCCGCCATAACTGGTATCCCTGTTCGGAATTTTAACGCCGACCCTTTCGGCAAGAAGCTGCATGGCCTCGAAGAAATTGACTCGCTCCTGCTTCATGAGGAAGGCCAGGATGTCCCCGCCCGTGCCGCAACCGAAGCAGTGAAATACCTGTTTTTGGGGGTTGACGGTGAAAGACGGCGTTTTTTCAGCGTGGAAAGGGCAAAGCCCCTTGTAGGTGGAGCCGGCTTTTTTTAATTGCACGTATTGTGAAATGACCTCGACTATGTCGGCGCGGTCTTTTATCTCGTCTTTGAGGCTCTGAAAATCAATTGCCATAGTAATTATGATATGTAATTATTATATGGGTTTTCACGATGAAAAAGCCAGAGAATTTAAAAGGATGAATGCCGGACTGCCGGGCAAGGGCGATTCCGGCCCGCGAATGCGGCTGACGGCTCTAGCCGGAAAGATGACGAAGATGGGTGGGGTTGACGGCAAATGGGTTAGGATAACGAACGGGATACGGTTGACGGCAAGTTGGAAACATTTAAAGCCGGTTGGTGATACAGGCGATAGCTTCCCCCGCAATCTAAAGACGTGAGAAATCGCATTACAACTTCTCACTACCTTAGATATCGAGTACTATCGCCTATTGGCACCTTTCGGCATTTTTCTGGCGCCTTTCGGTATTCTTACTGCGCCTTTGGGCACCTCTACCTTTCGGCATACCTTTTGGCATTTTCAAAAACACAGCTATCCCGAAGAGGGAAAAGCCCCGAAATAAATACCGCTCTATATTAATAATGGTGCAATTAACGTTTTTACCATAATCAAGCGGGAGAGCGCGTTATTTATGAATAACTCTACTGATTTACAGCCATGCGCTTTGCAGCTTTTTTCCTGGCGGCAATAACTTTTTTCTTTCTCTTGATACTTGGTTTCTCGTAGTGTTCTCTTCTTTTTATCTCGGACAAGATGCCTTCTTTCTCGCACTGCTTCTTAAATCGCTTAAGTGCGAGCTCGAAGGAATCGCTGTCTTTAACGCTAACCATCGGCATTCATAACCCCCCTCCCTTTCATTAAAGTTTTAGTTTTCATTTAAATATAGTTAATAATTTAACATTTATAGTGGAATTTGTCAATATTTCCAGGAAAATTTACAAAATAATCCTTGTTACGCCGCCGCGGGCAAGTCTCCGAATCCGTCCGGAAAGATAATTTTAAGTACCCGACGGGAGAAAAAACTATGCGTCCGTGTGGAAGTAATTACGCAGGTCAGCTCTCTCTTCGGGTGTCGTCATAAAAATAAGTACGCTGCCCGGGGTTATGGCGTGGTGTTCCGGAGGGTTGTAGGTCCAGTCTTTGTTTTTCTTTACGGCCAGCAGGAGTGAGGATGAGAATTTACCCAGGTTTAAAGAGCCGAGTTGCCTGATTTTGAAATCTTCCGGAATTGCCACCTCTTCTATTCGCAGGTTCTTCTCTCTGTCCCTGAGCATGGTGTCCAGAAACGTCACCACGGCGGGTCTTACCATCTCCGAGGTCATACGAAGGCCGCCTATGAAGTGGGGAGATACGACTACGTCGGCCCCGGCTATCTTTATCTTCTCCTTGTTTTTTATCTCCTTGCACCGGGCGACTACTTTTATGCCAGGGTTGAGTTGTTTGGCCGTAAGGCCTACAACCAGGTTATGGTGATCGTCTCCGGCTGATGCAAAAAGTCCCTTAGCCCTCATTATGCCTGCGCTGATGAGAACGTTGTTGTCCGTGGCGTCGCCTTCTATGTAGAGCTGCTCCGGGCAAATCTCCAGTACCCTGTCTATCTTCTTCCTGTCTATATCTATCACCACGCTCTGCCTCGCCGTGGCGAAGAGCTCGTGGACTATATAATAGCCGTCACCCTCTACGCCGCACACTATGTAGTGGTTTGACATATTGTTTATTTTGCTCTCCATGTTCTTCATTTCGAAAGCCTCCTTTAGCTCGCCCCCTACGATGAAGGCGGTAAAATTCGATAAGAGGTAGGTCAGCACGCCTATCCCCGTAAAAGCTATCAGCATCGTGAACACACGCCCGTAGGGCTTGCCGGACATGTCTATTATCTCTCCGAACCCGATGGTGGAGATGGTCGTAAACGTCATGTAAAAACAATCCAGTATGGTGTATTGCCTGTCGCCGATGAACCAGTACCCGGTTGTCCCCGTGCCAAGGATTATGGCCAGCAGCGTGAATCCCGTGGTAAACTTCCTGTAAAACACATGCAATATCTTGCTTTTCAATTACCGCCCGCTTACTGTCAGCTATCGTTGTTTCATCTGCGGATAATGGATTTTTCACGTTCTATTGGCCGTTATTTTAACACATCACGTGAAAATATTGGGATAAAAGTATACCCCCAAATTCCGATTTAGAAGTTTGTAATTGCGAGCGAAGCGAAGCAATCTCGTCTTTTTTTATGAGATTGCCGCGCCCCGCCAATACGACTGACGGCTCTTTCAGAGGTGCTCGCAATGACAGTAAAATGTGATGTCTCCTGTTTTTATGTCGGGGTTTGGGATACCGGACGACATCGACACAATGAACACTATGAATGATCACGTTGAAAGACTGGTCCTGGTTTTGCTATCATAGTCTGATAGCTTCAACTAGCTTCAACCTAAATACGCAGTTATTGGCAAAAGGGAAAGGACTAACTTATGGCCGCCACTCAGTCGAAGATACTCTCTTATATAGAGAAGATACCGGCCTTGTCGCCAACCATATCCAAGATAATCAACATAACGGGAAACGACAAGTCCTCTGCGGCAGACTTGGTCCAGGCGATAAAACTTGACCCGGTTCTCACTGCAAGGGTGCTAAACCTTATCAACTCTGCCTACTTCGGCATGCCCCAGAAGGTTACGTCCATAAACAGGGCTATAATTCTTCTGGGAATGAACACCATTAAAAACCTGGCCCTCAGTGCCGAAGTGCTCTCTTCTTTCAACCCATCCAGGGGTTTTTCCTTCAGCGTGGAACGTTTTTGGGAGCACAGCCTTGCTTGTGCCGTAGGTTGCAAACTCATAGCCAAAAACATTATCGAGGATCCCATCAAGCACGAAGAGTTCTTCATCGCGGGTTTGATTCATGACATTGGCAAGATATTTCTCATAAAACACTTCCCGAAGGATTACTTTTCCATGGTAAAGAAAATAACCGACGCTAACTTGCTGACGGTAAGGGAAAGGAAATTCTTCACAATGGACCACACCGAAATAGGGGCCATCATTGGCGAGAAATGGGCCCTGTCCACCGAACTAATCTCCTCCATACGCCATCACCACAACGATAAATACGTCGATCCGGCAAGCTTGATGCCCCACATCGTTTACCTTTCAAATCTCTACTGCAAGGTTCACGGCTTTGACGACCAGATAGGCACGTATTCGTCTGCCGCGCCGGTAGACGGCGACTGGCTTGCCATAGGCCTCTCGCCATCCATGGAACAGGAGGCGTTGTCGATGCTCTCGGTTAAGGTCGACGAGGCCAGAATATTCCTCCAGATAAGCCGGAAGAACCCGGGATCGGAGGAGACTCCGCCGGGGAAAGCTCCAACGGGGGGACCTCACCGTGATGAGCGCCGGTGATATCTTAACTAAATCTCCGGTGCCACAGAGCCCATTACCCATGTTTTTCAGCCGTCGGCTATCCACTTCAGGCGAGACGAAAAAGCTTTGACGAAAAAAGCTTTGATATTTTGCCATGAAAAGCTTTATTATAACGGAAAGCTTCGCTGAAAGCTTATTTATTAAATCTTTGGGCTTTATACCCGATACGGGAGACGATATACATGAAAAGACTGGCTGTCATAAAAAGATTGGTTATATTTTACGAATTTTTCTCCCGGCAGTTCGTCGGGCTGCTCGTTTTGGTTATGGTTGGCGGTTTATTACTGTCTGCATGCGGGAAAAAGGAAGTAAAGGCCACTCCCATGGAAGCAAAGGTCGCCAACTCGGCAATAGAGGTAATCGAACGCATTAAGGACGGCTACCTGAAAGGCAACAAGGAAGGAATGAAAAAGGATATGACCAACGATGGATATATCTCCATTACCACCGGCATGAAGAGCTTCGATTCTGCGGATCTGGTTTTCGTGCCTAACTGGGTCTCCATCAAAGAGACGTCGCCTAAAGACAAATCGATTATGGTCAATATTTCCTGGACGGGTACCTGGCACAAGGGGCGGCAGAGCGATTCGGAAAAAGGCCTCGCCGTCTTCGTCCTGAAAGGAGAGCCGCCTAAACTTGACGAAATCGACAGGGACAACCCCTTCGTTTATCCCGAGTAAAGGAAGGATGGCTGAAAATGACAATACAATACGGATAGATTGCGGAACCGCAATTTCGGCTGACGGCCCGGCAGACGGTTCCGGGCCTGTGGTGACGGCAAAGGATGGTTTAAAATGAGAAGAAGTTTCGGGGTAAAGCCATTGTTAAGAAGGCAATTGTTAAGAAATGGATTGTTTTTATTTTGTCTTACCGTGTCATTGTCATTACTTTTACTGACTCCGGTATACGCGGACTCTCCCGATACGTGGACACCGCGTACTTCGGGGACTGGTAATGCGTTATACGATATAACCTATGGCAATGGCATATTCGCTGCGGTTGGGGATAATGGTACGATACTTACTTCTGCGGATGGGGTTAAATGGAATACGAAAAATTCCGGTGCCGGTTACGCGCTGGATGCTATAGCCTATGGCAATGGTGTCTTTGCAGCGGTTGGGGATCTAGGTACGATACTAACCTCTACGGATGGAGTTACGTGGAAATCGGGTACGTCGGGGACTGTTAATACGTTATTTAATATAACCTATGGCAATGGTATCTTTGTAGCGGTTGGTGATGGCGGTATTATACTTGTCTCGACGGATGGAGTTTCATGGAAATCTAGAAATTCCGGGACCTCCGAAGCGATATATATGATAGCTTATGGCAACGGTGTTTTTGTCGCTATTGGTCAGACGATGCTATATACGTCGACGGATGGGACGGCCTGGAAAACGGTTCCTCCCGTGTTCGGTGCTTCGATAGGTTGGATCGCCTATGGCAACGGTATATTTTTAGCGATAGGAGACGGGGGAGCGATATATACCTCGACGGACGGGGTGGCATGGAATTCGGTTAATTCGGGGACCACTAATTTGCTGTGGGGTGCAACCTATGGGAATGGGTTTTTTGTAGCGGTTGGGGTTGGTGGTACGATACTTACCTCGACGGACGGGGTTAAATGGAATACGAAAAATTCCGGTACTGCAAACGTTCTGTATGCTGTAGCCTATGGCAATGGCGTCTATGCGTCGGTTGGCGACTCCGGCACGATACTTACCTCCGGAACGCTCTGCGCGCCTGCGACTCTATCACCGGCCGGATTGCTGCACGTGCCGAATATTCAATATACGCCTGCATCCGGCACATCTATATACGTGTGGGCCGACATGGGCATGGCCGTTAGCGGCAGTAACGTTATATTTACGGTTAGCAACGCCGGGATTAATTCGACGACGGTATCCGCTTGTGCCCCTGCGACTCTATCCGCAAACGGAACGCTGCACGTGCCCAACGTACAATATTCTCCTGCATCCGGCACGTCCATATACTTGTGGGCCAACATGGGCATGGCCGTTAACGGAAGTAACGTTACCTTTACGGTTACGAACGCCGGGCTTAACTAACATTTGCAGAAACAATTTGCAGGAACGCGCGCTTACACCTGAACTCGCGGATCTGGAAAGGACGGATTCCCGAACTTGCCCGCAATAACAGGAATCTGTGGGAATGACGAAAATGGGGCCCGCAATGGCTGAAAGTATGTTGGATAGCAGCCCGTCGCCTATGGAGATTTCAGAAAAAGACCTGAACCTGGTATTTCCCCATACTGCCGTAATAAAAGCCTCGGCAGGCTCCGGTAAGACCCATGCTCTGACGAAGCGTTTTGTCCAGTTCCTCTTATCGGGGGCTATAAGCAACAATTCCCCTCGTAACATGTTGGCCATAACCTTCTCCAACAACGCGGCAAGGGAGATGAGAGAGCGCATCCTCCTCTGGCTCAAGGAGATAGCCCTGGAATCTACCGGACCGGGAGACGTTCAGCAAGGAGGCGCCTCCGGAGACGGCAAAAAACTTGCGGAGATCGCGGGGCTCGTTACGGGTGAGGCGCAATGGCTGAAGGAAAGGGCTCTGTCGGCTATAGACTCCATCCTGGAAAACTATTCCGATTTCCAGGTCAGGACGATAGACAGCTTTATGGCCTCCATTTTTAAGGCGTCGGCTTTGGACATGGGGCTTGTCCCGGACTTCGAGATACTCCTGGACAACGGCCGGATGATGGACTATGCTTTCGAGCTGTTTCTGAGGAAGGTCAAGCCGGGCTCGGTGGAAGCGTCTTTCATGCAAGAGGTTGTCTCCCTTATACACGAAAACCTGCCTGAATCCTCCGCCTACCCCTGGGACCCGGCCATAACCATACTGAAGGAAATAAAGACGATTCACGGAAAACTCTCGTCTTCGGGCAAGCGGGCCATAGTGGAAGAGTACACACTCGAGATGACTAATCTTAAGGAACGTCTGCGGGTTAAGTCGTTGGAGCTGGAGGCTTTGGTCGCGTCGTCATTTGTCTCGTCATCGAGCGCCTCCATAAGCGCCACCGCAAGCGCCTCGATGGGGTTGAAGAGAAGCCAAAGGAGCGCGTTTCCCGCTATACTGGCCAGTATCGGACAAGGGAAGTTCGTAGACCTCTTAAAGAGGGGTTTAACTATCCCGCCGGTTAACAAGCCCGACAAAAAAGCAAAAGCCGACGAGGCCATAAACGAGGCCTACGAGGCCATAAACGCGGCCTGGTCGGACCTGGGCGAACTAATCAGGCGCTATATTTACTTATATGCCCACACCTGTTTCATACCATTTATGAAGGCGTACGAGGCTTTTGGCGAGACGCTCGAAAGGGTTAAGTCGCAGCAGGGAAAGGTTTTCATCGAAGACATCAACAGGCGGCTCTCCGAATACATGGAATCGGACGTGGTGCCTGACGTTTATTTCAGGATAGGCGAGACCATTTACCACTATTTAATAGACGAGTTCCAGGACACGGCTCCCATACAGTGGAAAAACCTGCTTCCGCTGATAGAAAACTCACTTTCCCAGGGAGGCAGCCTGTTTGTCGTAGGAGATACGAAGCAGGCCATTTACGGGTTCAGAAACGCAGACTACCGGATAATGAAAGGCCTCGAAGACAACTCCCCCTTTGCCTCCGCCCGCCATCACGTGAAGGAACTGGACGTAAACTACCGGAGTCTTGGGCGTATACTCGATTTCAACGAGGCCGTATTCAAGGAGGCCGTAGCCGGGGAGCCCACGCTGTCCGTAGCCGCGCGCAAGAGCGGCCTCACCACTTACAACCAGCACCCCAGAGAGGGATCGGCAGCAAGCGGATACGCCGAGTCGGTGGTAATATCGCCCGACGGACAACCCGACGACGTTTCAGACCCTCCCGAAAAGGCCCTCGTACACAACACCATAAGGGAACTCGTGCAAAGGGGCTACTCATATAGCGATATAGCCGTGCTTGCCCCGCGCAACGACGACGTGGTAAACGTCGCCGGGTGGCTGAACGAGATTGAGATACCCTTTATCTCCCTGAGCAGCCTCGACATACGCAACAGAAAAATTACCGGCGAGCTTGTGGCCCTCCTGAAATTCCTCGACTCCCCCCTGGACGATCTCTCCTTTGTCGAGTTTTGCTCCGGCCAAATATTCCAGGGTATGGCAGGCGTGGAGTTTAACCGGGACGCTCTTCAAAACTTCCTCCTCAGAGCCAGGACTCAGAGCCCGCGGTATAAAGCTTTCCAGACGGAGTACCCTCATTTATGGGAAAAATACTTTGACAACCTGTTCCGGGGTGCGGGTTACCTGCCCCTTTACGATCTTGCCACGGAAATTTACAGGGTTTTCAGGGTCTTTGACACAATGCCCGACGAGGAGGCGACTCTCGTAAAGATACTCGAGACCATAAAGAATTACGAAGACGCCGGTACCAATAACATCGGGGATTTCCTGGAGTTTGCATCCGACGAGGACAGGAGCGATTCGAGATGGACGGTTGACGTGCCCAAAAAGACCAACGCCGTGCGTATAATGACAGTACACAAGGCTAAGGGCCTGGGTTTTCCAGTAGCCATAGTTCTTCTGTACGGGAAATCTCCCGGAGGCAGAGGTTTCGATTACATCCTTGACGAAACCGCTCATGGGGTAAAGATACTGAAGATAACGAAGGCTATGGCGTCTAATGCCTCCGGTTACCTCGAAGAACTCTACGACAGGGAAAAGACCAGGGAAAACGTCAACTGGCTCAACTCGCTTTACGTGGCTTTTACAAGAGCCAAATCGGAACTCTACGTCATCGGGGCCAAAAGTGGAAGGATAAATATAAAGTATCCCTTTGACCTGCTCCCCGTGGAGAGGTTCGCTCCAACGGAAAAACCGCTCCCCGAAACGCCTCCATCCGCAAGCGCCTCCTTCGGCACTTACGAAGACCCGGGGCAGGCTTTCGCCATACACTACAACTACGCAAAGCCTGCCGGCCATTCCACGGACAACGTGCTCCTTAACGTGGAGGAAAGGCAAAGGGGCGATTACATACACTCGGTTCTCTATTATATCTCCTCCGAAAGCGCCCCCCTTAGCGCCTCATTAAGCGCCTCATTTGACGTTGGGCACGAGCTGGCTGAGGCGATGAAAAAGGCCTCGTCCTCTGGAGGTTATTCTCCGGACGACGATGAGATCGGGGGTGAGATTTGGGAAACGCTCTACGGGTTTCTATCCATGGACGAGGTTCGGGGGCTTTTCTCCCACATACCCGGGCGGGTCGTTTACAGGGAAAAGGAGTTTGCCGCCTCCGACGGGAGCCTCTACAGGATGGACAGGGTGATCTTCGATCAGTGCCGTGAGGGATGCCATAAGGCGGGAAGCCATATACTTGTCGTTGATTACAAGACCGGCAAACACAAGAGGCAGTCCCACATAGAGCAGGCGAACAAATACATGGAACTTCTTAGGCACCTGTACCCGGCAATGGACGTGGGGGCAGTGATAGCCTACGTGGACTTGAAGGAGTTATGCAGGGTGGAGTAGACGGACTGCCGGGACTTGCCCGGAAATCTAATGTTTATACCTATGAATTTCAAAGTGGGATAGATTGCAGGAGGTTGGGCATAGCTTGGATATGACACATTTTTTCTGGAAAGATCAATTATGTATCCTATCTGTAACCTGCTATGGTGTATAATAAAGTTATAACTAAAAAGGGGGAGGGAATTTCTATGAAGACACTCATTATTGCTTTATTGTATCGGAATTTCAGAGTAGTGTTAGCAGCCAATAGACCGCCTAACCTGAATATTTATTGTAAAAGCAAGGCTTTGGCTTCAGCTTTATCATTACTAAAAAGAGGTAAATTGCCTAACGATTACGAGGCGGAAACTTCACAGAAGCCATATTAGGATGATGTAAATGGAAAAAAATGGAAATAGTGAGATTTATAATGTAGTGTTTTCTGGTGAAACAAAGGATGGCTTAACGATTGACGCGGTTAAGAATAATATAGCTACTTTATTCAAAAGGAACGATAATGCTTTTTTAGAATGGCTTTTTACCGGCAAAAAGATTATCTTAAAGAAAAATATTGATTTAGAAACTGCAAATAAATTCAGCGAGCATTTTAATAAAACAGGTGCTTTGAGCACTATAGAAAAGGAATCTGCTATAAATAGTGAAACAGAAAAAGCTACTGACAATACAAAGCTCTGCCCATCTTGCGGAAAGGACATTAAAGTTGTCGCTAAAGTATGTAGTTATTGTAATCATACCCTCGATAAAGAAGCAAATGACAAAGATTTAAATGATGGAAAAGATATTCTCAGGAAAAGGCTTAAAAGCCTTTTTCAGTTCCTTTACGCGGTTAACGATCTTAAATTCCGACCAGAGCGCAACATTGCCGACCAATCCCACATTTTAAAGCTCTCAGATCTACCGGAGCACCCCTCAATCCAGCTAATACGTCCGTGTATCACAGAGTCAGAGCAGTCGTCGATTGTGTTCCAGCTAAGGGTAGGTCGTGCTAAGACAACTCCTTGCCCTATGCCCCCTGCGGAGCTTATGGAATGGCTGATATCGGGCTGGGATAACCCAGCTCAACCGGCAAAGCACATAGAGAGTCAGAACCGGCTTAATAGTAATGACGAGCCTGTCACAGTCTTTTTTCCCGATGATCCCCATAGGCTCCAGGCTTGGCAGCAATGGAACAAGGTTAGATCCGGCTGGGTTGTGCCCGAGATGGTTGCACGTGAAGCATTGACATACTTCGAACAAGTATACGCGTTGCACTCATTCATTGAGAAGGAAAGCGAACGTTATGAACTTATGATTGGCGACGGTCTGCTCGACTGGAAGGTTCGCTCAAACGTGGAGAAGACCGAAGTCCGGATCCATCATCCTATTTTGTTAAAAAGAGTAGAACTGACATTCGATCCGAAAAAGCCTGAATTCAGCATTGTGGACACTGATCGAGATCCGGAACTATATACTTCATGCCTGGTGGACATTTATGGCATCAATGCAAGCGGCATCAACCGGCGCCAGAAAGAACTATCTGATGCACCCTATCATCCGATGGGTTTAGCTGAGACGGATGCTTTTCTGAAAGCCTTCATTCAAACTATTTCCCCTACCCAAGGCGCGTTTTTTGATAAACCCAATATAGATGAAACCAAGGATTACCCCCGAATATGGCGTGCTCCTGTTATTTTCGTGCGGAAGCGTTCTACCGGAGTCACAAATGCCATATCATCGATACTTGATGATATTGAAAAGCGTACGGTTTTTCCACCGGCGTTTTGCCAGGTTGCAGGCGTACCGTCAAGCGGTGTATCTGACGAGTCTTTGTCGTCCGACGGCAGTCCTTCCAAAAACGTAACGGCCCCGCCAATCAATGATGAGGACATCCTCCTGGCTAAAGAGGCCAATGCCGAACAAATGCAGATTATTCGCAGGCTTTCTGTTGCCGGCAGTGTTTTGGTACAGGGACCGCCGGGAACCGGCAAAACACACACTATTGGTAATATTATTGGTCATCTTCTGTCACAAGGTAAACGGATTCTTGTGACAAGCCATACGCCGAAAGCGCTCCGTGTCCTCAGGTCCCAGATACCTACGGATTTACAGCCTCTGTGCGTCTCCGTACTTGGAATCGAGAGCGATTCCCGCCGTCAACTGGAAGCATCGATTACTGAAATCAACACGCGTCTTGGTCGTGACACCCTCCAGACACTCGATCAACTTATAGAGCAACGTACTCAGGAACGTCGGAAGCTCCTTGAAGACAACCGTTTACTGACCCAAAAGCTCCGAATGGCACTGGAGAGCGAATATATTACGATAAACTTATTGGGAAAGTCTTTCACTCCTGCTGATGCGGCACGCTATGTCGCCAAATACGAAAAACAGTATTCTTCGTTGCCGGGCCCGATTACATGGGGATCTTCATTTCCTCTTACGGATGAGGAACTGACATTTTTATATGCTACTAACGAGGACTTTACGGTACAGGAAGAGCAAGACTCCGTACGACCTCTGCCCTCACTTGAGCTACTGTCAACTGTTGTTCAATTTGGTGTTCTCATTAAAGATATATCTAATCTGCAAGCGATGGATCTCGACTTCAAGAGTGATCTTTGGCAGAAAGACCACCTTGTAGAGAGTGAGAGCCTATCACAACTGCTCGATGATATTACCACGGAATTTTCACAGCATCATAGGAAACAGTCTTGGCGGCCTTACGCCATCGTGGCCGGCATGCAGGGAGGCACCCACCGGGACGTATGGGAAGTGCTCTGCGAAAAGATAAAAATGGCGTGTGAACTTTACTCCAAGCATGTCCTGAACCTGCACTTTAAAGCCACACTGTCAGACAAAATAAACATTTTAAAGCAGTGTGAGATTATAAGCGAGATTTTGAACCATCTTGACAATGAGGGTAAACTAGGTACTATGCAATTGATGGTGCGGGGCGATTGGCGGAAATTTATCAACACATCATCAGTAGCATCAGGCAAGCCGAGTAGGCGTGAGCATTTCTCCGCATTGCATCTTTTAGCAAGTCTGATAAAGACGAGAGAAGAGATCGGGCAGATATGGGAACAGCTTATTGCCTCACGAGGTGGTTCGGTATTTTCTGATCTTGGCTCTACACCTGAGCAAGCGGCCCGTCCGCTGGTTGACGAAATTAAACGATGCCTCGATTGGTACAAGTCTGTCTGGTTACCGCTTACAGATCGAGCGAAACAGATTGGACTATATATCGACAAGATATTTTCTTCGATTCCACGGGAGCCGAGTCTTACAGCCGATTACGATTTGGTTGAGAAGGCAAGCGTTGAAATTCTGCCTGATATAATTGTGGCCCAGATAAGACGGTCGCGACTAAAGGAATGCGAGGAACGACTAAATCAATTAGAGCAGATGCTATATAAATACGGAAATGATGAAACAAATCAGGGATGTATTTGCCGGTTGTTAACTGCAATAAGATCACGAGATGTTGTTTGCTATGAGCAGGCCCTAGACTACACCCGTAGACTGCACAATATACAACCGATCAGTAACAAGCGTAAAGCACTGATAGAGTCCATCGCAAAGTCTGCACCTTCGTGGGCATCGGCCATCGCCAATAGGGTCTCGCCTCATAACACAAAATCGATTCCAAACTCGCCGGCTCAGGCTTGGCTGTGGCGCCAACTCTCAGAGGAACTCATCAGGCGTAACGAGCTTGATGCTCATACTCTGCAGCGGAAGATCGACCAGAACAAGCTTACCCTTAGGGATGTGACCATCGATCTTATTGCAATCAAAGCGTGGGCAAAGCAGATAAGCCGGGTTCAGAGCAATCAGCTAATAAGGCAGGCTCTTGTCGGCTGGCACGACACACAGAAAAAACTTAAGTCTACTCAGAAGGCTGACATCAGATGGAAGTTGCTGGATGAAAGTCGAAAGCTAATGAAGCTTTCCTCTAGTGCAGTACCCGTTTGGATTATGCCACTGGCGGCAGTAAGCGAGAACTTCGATCCGGCATCAAATCACTTCGATGTTGTGATCATCGACGAGGCTAGTCAGGCGGACCTTAATGCACTCATAGCGATGTACCAAGCCGATAAAGTAGTGATTGTTGGGGACCACGAGCAGGTGACACCGGATGCAGTTGGCCAGAATTTATCACTTATACACACCCTCATAGATACTTATCTCAAGGACATCCCGAATTCCCGCTTGTTCGACAACCGCTTTTCAATCTATGATCTTGCACGGCAGTCCTTTGGAGAAACTATTTGCCTTGTAGAACATTTCAGATGTGTGCCGGAAATTATTGCATTTAGTAATCGTTTATCATACGATGGCCGCATACGCCCGCTCCGTGAATCCACTTCCACACACATAACGCCGGCCTGCATAGCTTACCCTGTCAATGGTGTAGCTCAGGGTCAGGTAAATTTGAAAGAGGCGGAAACGATAACTGCCTTAATAAAGGCCATGTGCAAGCACCCAGCCTACGCTAACGCGACCATTGGTGTAATATCGATGGTTGGGGAATCGCAGGCGTATGTTATAGATAAAAAACTACGTGATACTTTAGACCCGCTGGATTATGACAAGCGCAGGATCTTATGCGGGAACTCGGCAAATTTTCAGGGAGACGAGCGGGATATAATGCTCCTCTCTGTTATTGACAGTGGAAAGGACTTTGGAGCGGGGCCTTTAAACAAAAGAGGAGAGGGTGCTTTTGAGTCATTTAAGAAAAGATACAATGTCGCTAGCAGCCGGGCCAAAGACCAGCAATGGGTCGTCCATTCCCTGGATCCACAAAATGACTTGAAGACTGACGATCTCAGACGGGAACTCATCCTGCACGCAATGGATCCTTCGGTGACTATCCGAATGTTTGACCAAGAGGAAAAGCGCGCTGAATCTGAATTTGAGAGGGAAGTCATAAGGATTTTAGCCAACAAGGGCTATAGACTTAGGACTCAGTGGAAAGTCGGCTACTATCGAATCGACATCGTTGTTCAGGGTAACGACAACAAGCGGCTTGCCGTGGAGTGCGATGGTGACAGATGGCACCCGATAGAGAAACTCACCGAAGACATGGAACGACAGGCAATCCTAGAGAGGCTTGGCTGGACATTCGCGAGGATAAGGGGCAGCGCTTTCTATCGGCAGCCAGAAGAGGCATTACACCCTGTCTTTGACCAGCTTGCAGCCATGGGGATACAGCCTTATTTCGGTGAAGAACCCGCCTCTGTTACAGCCGGCGCGCTCGTAAGAGAGCTTGAAGATATAATCGCAGCAGACTCACCTACAAATGAAACGCAGACTGACCCCAATGGTGAATTGTTATTTCAAAATAATAATTCAAAAAATAAAGATGCCGAAATATACTTTAATAGTGGACTTGCTTATGTTGGAAAAAGAGACTACGACAAGGCCGTAGATGCTTTTACAAGGGCTATTGAGATAACCCCCCAATATGCTGATGCTTATTATCATCGGGGGATGGCCTATTATGATCACAAGGGATACCGCGTAAAGGCTATCGATGATTGCAAAAAAGCAGCACAGTTTGGCTATAAACCTGCACAAGAATTTTTACGAACCAAACATATCACGTGGCAGTAATAAGTCAGGCAAAGTACATGGGGCGAAGGTATATTATGCCCAATTGTTTTTTACAAACTTATACAGACATTTTACAACAAAATCAATCTTAAATCACGAGATTATAAGAAATTTATTTCAATATGTTATGTTTTAATATATCGACATATCAAGATAGCGTGGATATAAACCACAAAGGAGGATCAACACTATGGTATTACCAAAACACGAACGAACCTCAACAGGTGCGTTCCGTAAAGAAAATGGTAACTCACGCGCAGGGAATCTGTCAAAAGAGTATCCCGAATTTTCAAAAGTGCCGCCAAACACAAAGCTTGAAACCCTACGCGAAGAATCCGGTGAGACATTAATTAATGGTGTCAGGAAATATATAAGAGAACACTACACATAGCTGTCTCAAAAACATTGAATTAATAGAGGCAGCGACAATACTGTTCGGCCGCCCCTGAAAAGTGCGTCGGGACAACGGATGCCAACGGAGCGCCGGGAAGGTTTAGTTATGTATTGCGGAGGGGAACGCATGAATTGTAAAATAAAGAATGTACCTATAACATGAAAACACTGGATGAGATCAAAAAAACGCTGGAAAAGCACAAAGCAGAGGTAGTCAGGGACTATAATGTCAAGGAGATTGGCATCTTTGGTTCTTTTGTCCGGGGCGAACAAAAAAAGAGAAGTGATATAGATATTATTGTCGAGTATTTTGAGCTTCCTGATCTCTTGAAGTTTATCGAACTCGAGCGTCGTTTGCAGAGAATATTAAGAAAGAAAGTGGATTTGATCGAGAAAAATGGAATACGGCCTGAGCTGAAAGACGGAATATTGAAAGAGGTTGTATACATTTGAAGAGGAATTATACTCTTTTCTTAAAGGATATTCTCCAGGCAATTGCCGACATAGACAGTTATGTCGGTAGCATGGATTACAACGCATTTCTTTCCGATAAGAAGACAAGGAGTGACGTATTGTGGTCAATCGACATCATTGGAGAGGCATCTAAGAATATTCCACAATCGGTCAGAGATGAGTATAAAGAGTTACTCTGGCAGGATATGGCAAGGATGGGAGTTATAATAAGCCTTTTTTTATTTTGGACAAAAGGGGACAGGCTACTTTAACAAAACTTTTCGAAGTGATTAAAGATGCACAATGAATTTACTACAGTAATAGAATATTAACGGGGTCACATCATGACATTTGATAAATATTGAATTATGATTAATTAAAGAATGGAGGTGTATAATGAAGTATCGCATAACTATAGAACAGGATGAGGATGGTATGTACATAGTCCAATGTCCAAGCTTACCCGGATGTATTTCACAGGGTAAAACGCGTCAAGAGGCTATTTTAAATATTCAGGATGCTCTAAAAGGGTATATCGAAAGTCTCAGAATACATAATGAACCTATTCCACCATCAGTAGAGGAAGAGATTATAGAGGTATCTGTTTGACTAAGTTACCTGTATTATCGGGAAAGGAAGTGTGTAAAGCATTGGGGAAAGCAGGATATATAATTGACCATCAAACAGGAAGCCACATTATATTACGCAATCTTACACCGCCGCATAGGAGACTTGTGGTGCCAAATCATAATGAGATTGCGAAAGGCACTTTAAAAGCCATACTACATCAGGCTGGACTAACTACGGATGAGTTACTGAATTGACGGGATTAGTGGGGTTGCATCTTGACGGATTGACAAATAATATTTTATTACGATTCATTACGATTAAGGTATAATAAAATGGTCAGACCGGCACGGAAAATTGATGTTATTAATCCGTACATCCGTAAGACGACATATGATGTATCGGAAAATGGCTTATCAACTCATTTGGACAGTAATTTGTGTCTTCTTACCAACGTACGGATTAGTATGTCGTCAAATATCGAGATGCGACCCCACTAACCCCGGAGTGACCTACAAGATAGCCAAAAGCTCCTAAACGCCAAGCCGCTTCTTGTCGCACCAGGATAAACGTTACCTTCACTTTTGCCTGATTACGAGGTAACCTGCCACTATTATGAGCGCTCCGCCGGCAATCGACTTCATCTCCGGCGACTCATGCAGGAAGGCCATCCCTAATGCTATGGCACTTAGCGGCTCGGCATACCCCATGACGGCAGCCCTGTTAGCCTCAACCCGTTTAATCCCCATGCAATAAAGAAACGGCGCTACCGTAAAATAAAGCATTCCCATCACGGCGAACAGCCATAGTTTGTCCACCGGCGCCTTTCCTGCAAAGGGCATCAAAAACAGCACCAGGAAGCAGTTTTTTAGGAATACGATTAAGTAAGGGTTAAAAGACATGGTGAGTTTCCTTGCCATGAGAATAATCGTCGCGGAAGCAGCCCCTGACGCGAGTCCGACAAATATTCCTATAACGTTGACGTCCGTCTTTTGGCCGCCTGCAATCATTGCCCGGATTGTCTCTACCACGGAGACCTCTTTGAGCATCACCCACAAACCCACAGTAGAGAGCGCAACCGCCAATACGGTATAACGCGTTACCTTCTCTTTCAACGGAAGTTTTCCGGAGGTAACGAGGTTATTATTTAAAAAACAAGGAGTTGC
>JADFXJ010000079.1 GCA_015233615.1 Nitrospirota bacterium | reverse complement strand
TCCGGTGTCGCATTTGCTCGGTTTGTCAAAGAGTTGAATTTAGATATTCCACTGTGTGGATACTCGTCAAAATTCGATGATGAGCAACTTTCCAAAGAAGAAAAAAAATATTTTGATTGCTGGTATCCTAGAGGCGAACCGGCTCCTCAACACAAGAAAATGTATGACGAACTTAAAGATCGTGCTTTTGAGCATCGCCAGAAAAAAATAGATGCAGCAGAAAAGCTTATTAATGAGTTGAGAAAAAAGTGTGATATTAAACCTGAATACTATGAAAAGATAAGAGAACTGGTTTTCGAAGCTGACAGCCCTTCCGAAGTAGAACGGATTTTACATGATGCTAACTATACATTAAGAATTCTTCAGCCGTCTGATATTGATTCATTATCGGCGCCAGTGCTTATATGGCTCAAAAGATCCGAAGAATTTGTCGAAGCCGAAGTTTATGGACATTCTGCATTATATAGCCATGGAGAAAGCGAGGATATTGCAATAGAAAAATTAGTTGAATTAATGCAACTATTTGCTGAAGACATGTCGGCTAATGATGCTGACGGTTATCAGAGTGTTGCCTTAAGATTAAAAAGATTTCTGGCTTATGTCTTTAAACTAAAAGGTTAATATATGTAAGTTAAAAAAAGAGAGGCAGAAAGAATATTTTCCAAATTGAAGGTTGAGGAAAAACCTTCTAAGCATCATGTTGCGGGTTGTATAGTGATAGATGGCAAAAAGGCTCTCCCCGTGCATTATTCAAACGGCGATGGAGATATGCCGGCAAAGATAGGGGATAAATTTAGAAAGTGCTTTAAGCTTGATGAAGATGATTTTAGAACGTTGAAGGGCTGTAAAATGACACGAGAGGAATATATCGATCTTATTCGGCTAAGGATTTGAACTCATGATGATTCAAAGGGAGGACTTACGCAAGAAATTGGAAGAATACGTACAGTCTAGTCGAACAAAAGATTCTCGTCCCGCGGCAACTAGGTTATCCGAATTGGAACCTTCGGCAATCGAATACCTTGAATCAAGAATGCTGGTAAAAAATAGCGATATATTAGTTGAGCTTGAAAAAATTATAATTCGTCTGGATGAAAGGGTCAAAACTCTCGAAGATAAAGATACCGATAAAGATACCGATAAAGATACCGATAAAGATACTTTCGAAGATAGAGTTGGTGCAATTGTACTTCGAAAAGCAGCAATGATAATAGCACTATTAGGAGGTCTTGGCGGTCTAGTTGCTTTAACGATTAAAATCGTGCAAATCATTAAGTAAATCATGCAGGGGGTCGCATCTTGAAGGTTTGTTGCCCAAATAACGGATGGTGCCGGGAATAACGTTAAACTATCAAGAGATTATGGAGGTGTTGTCGTCATGATGGGATATGAGAGTACACCACAAGAGGAGCTCTATAAGTGTTTAGATGACCCCATCCATGTTTTTCCGGTAAAAACTTCTTATTCGATGTATTACCTCTGCAATTTGCCGCCCAGTTTCTTCCGAAGATATAACCCGGTAGCGGAATTATCGTTTTCGGCGATTTCTTCGGGAGTTCCCGCCGCTATTATGTATCCGCCGCCATCGCCGCCCTCAGGCCCGAGGTCTATGACGTAATCCGCAGACTTGACTATGTCCAGGTTGTGCTCGATTACGATGGCGGTATTGCCCAGGTCTACCAGCCTGTGCAGGATTTTCAGGAGCTTGTCTATGTCTACGAAGTGAAGGCCCGTGGTAGGCTCGTCGAGTATGTAGAGGGTGCTTGACTGCATGCGTCGGGCCAGTTCCCTGGTAAGCTTCATGCGTTGTGCCTCTCCGCCGGAGAGCGTGCTTGCGGCCTGCCCGAGGGTTATGTACCCAAGGCCCACGTCATCGAGCAGGTTGAGCTTGTCTCTGAGCGGCATGAAAACGGAGAAAAAATCCCTGGCCTCGCTCACCGTCATAGCCAGTACGTCCGTTATTGTCTTTCCCTTGTAGTGGATGTCGAGCGTCTCGCGGTTGAATCTTTTGCCGCCACAGGCGTCGCACGTAACGAAGGCGTCGGGAAGGAAGTGCATTTCGTATTTTTTAATGCCGGCGCCCTTGCAGTTTTCGCAGCGGCCGCCCTTTACGTTGAAGCTGAAACGGGAGCTCTTGTACCCTCTTGTCCTGGATTCCATGACGTTGGCAAAGAGGTCTCTGATTATCGAGAACATGCCCGTGTACGTAGCGGGATTGGAGCGCGGCGTCTTACCTATGGGGCCCTGATCGACGCATATGACCCTGGTGAGGTGTTCCCAGCCTGTGAGCGACCTGTGCCTGCCCACGCGAATCAGGCTTTCGTGCAGCTTGTTTACGATAGCCGGGTAAAGGGTATCCAGCACCAGGGAACTCTTGCCCGAACCTGAGACGCCGGTAACGCAGACCAGTATTCCAAGCGGGATTTTAACGGTAACGTCTTTGAGATTGTTTTCGGATGCGCCTTCTATGGTAACGAACTCCGACGGCAGGCGCCTTTTGTTAGGAAACGCTATGGTTTGCGCCATCGACAGATACCGGCCCGTAAGGGAGTCCGGGTTTTGCGAAATCTCCTCCGGGGTTCCCTGGGCAACGATTCGTCCGCCCCCGGCACCCGCTGCCGGGCCCATGTCTATGATTACGTCGGAAAAGCGCATGGTCTCCTCGTCGTGCTCTATGACTATGACGGTGTTGCCTGCATCCTTTATATCCTTCAGACTTTCGAGAAGCTTTGAGCAGTCCCGGGGGTGAAGTCCAATGCTCGGCTCGTCCAGTATGTAGAGGACACCGGAGAGGGAAGAGCCAAGTTGGGTGGCAAGGCGCATTCTCTGGGCTTCGCCTCCGGAGAGGGTGGATACGAGGCGATTCAGTGTCAGATAACTCAACCCGACCTTTTTGAGGAAAGCCAGTCTGTCGGTGATCTCTCTGATAACCCGTTTGGCTATGAACTCTTCACGTTCGGTAAGCTTGAGTGCGTCGAAAAACGCGGATGCATCCCCGACCGAAAAGAGCGAAACCTGGCCTATGTTTAACCCGTCGATACGTATGCTCAGTGCCTCGTCCCTCAGACGGAGGCCGCCGCACTTCTTGCACGGTATAAGCGTGCCGGGCGATATAGGGGTGCCGGATACGTCCATTTCATGATCGGCAAGGTTTTCGTAACCTATGCCATTACAGGCCGGACAGGCTCCTAAGTGGCTGTTGAAAGAGAAGAACATGGGGGTCAGCTCCGGTATGCTTATGCCGCAGTCGGGGCAAGTCATTGTTTTCGACAGAACGATATCACGGTTTTCGTCCGTCAGGTTTATGACCACAACGTCGTTAAACCTCATGGCGGTGTTTATAGCGTCCCGCAGCTTCCTGTCGATGTCGGTTTTTATTATCAGCCTGTCGATGACGATCTCTATGGTATGGCGCTTGTACTTGTTAAGATTGACGTCTTCGGTGAGGTCTACCATCTCGCCGTCTATTCTGGCCCGCACGAATCCCTCACGGCGCATGGACAGGAGCTCTTTTTTGTAAAATCCCTTCCGCTCCGTTACTATGGGAGACAGTATTTGCAGCTTCGTGCCGTAGGGCAGCGAGTGTATAGTGTTGATGAGGGTATCGTTGTCTTGTGAAATTATCGGTTTGGAACACTTGTAACAAAAGGGTTTCCCGACTCTCGTGTAGAGCACCCTCAGGTAGTCGTATATCTCGGTAAGAGTGCCAAGAGTCGAGCGGGGACTCTTGGAAATGGTTTTCTGCTCGATGGCAATCGACGGGGAGAGGCCTTCGATGAAGTCGACGTCCGGTTTTTGCATCTCACCCAGGAACTGCCGCGCATAGACGGATAGACTTTCCACGAACCTGCGCTGTCCCTCGGCGTAAATAGTGTCTATGGCCAGAGAGGACTTTCCCGAACCCGAAGGCCCGGTAACCACCACCAGCTTGTTTCTGGGTATTTCGAGGCTAATGTTCTTAAGGTTGTGCTCCCTAGCCCCTTTGATTACGATCAGGTTTTGCACTATATGTTTTTTGCGTCCGGGTAACGTGTATAACTACATTGTATTCCGATCTGCGGGAAACTAATTATGGTTGGTCGTATCGCGGCTTTCATTTTCGTTTCCCGTCTTATTTAATAACTTATCCGCGAAAAATCTGTCAAGTGCATGTTGATTTGCATAGTAATATTTCGTGGCGCGGATCAGGCGGTTGCACTAATCAGACAAGATATCTATTATAGCGGAATTCAGTAGCGTACGATACAGTATTAATCCGTACATTAGTAAGACGACAAGGAACGGATTCCGGATGTCCAGAGTCGTAAATGCTCAGGTCGAGCACTCCACCCACTGTCGTACCTCCTGGTTTAAATTCAAGTCTCTTATCGATGAGCGCTGTATTGCGCTATTTACCTTTTCACGGGCCTCATTCTGCGAGAAGTTGCAGGTTAGGGCAAGTCTCTTTATTACTTCTTCTACGAATATTTGATCCGTGCGAGATTTAAATAATTGATTCGCTATGTGAAAGAGGTCGTTGTCTCTGTTGCCGACGGCAAAAGGAACGTAATTTGTCGCACTTTGTCGCATTTCGTCGCACTTTGTCGCACTTTTGTCGCATTCTTGTCGCACTTTTGGGGGGGAGGCGTAATCAGAATGCCCAATGACGCCTACTCCGGGGTTTTCAGAGTCGTTTTCGGTGTCGTATACGTCGCCTTTTGACGCGTCCCGGCGTAAATTGTCGTAACCTATGTCACAGTTCTGTCGCAAACCGGTTTTTTGGTTTTGGTCTGCATATTGGTCTGCATATACATGCTCGCGGGCACGTGCGTGCATGTAATTACTATAAATGCCGGCACCTGCAAGGTCCTTAATGCTATGGGTAAGGACGTATTCTATGTACGCCGCGGGCAGCTCCGGTATCGCCGCCTCATCTATGCCGATCAGCCAGGTGTACGGTTTGCCGTTAAACACCCCGGGAGGGGCCAAAACGTAACCGCCCTCGCCACGGAAATCGGCACCGGGGATGATTTTGGCATTATTGCCAAGCGGCATTGTCGCAGGGAATCGGAAATACCAATGTTGCCCGCCTGAGGGCGTATTTACGATAGGGTAATCGATTGAATCGGGTATAAGCTCATCAAGCACCGGTCTGGCCAACTCCGGGGCGTCCAGGTCGATTACGCATAAATTGCTCAGCCTGCCGGTGGTTATTGCCACGTTGGCATTTGGCCAGCGCTGCCACCATTGCCTGATCTCCTCCTCGCCGGCAATACGGCGTTGAAATTCCTTCCACCCGCCGGTGCCGCTTTCCTCGTCTCTTTTCAGCAGGGGTTTCTTCTCACGATTGCACGGGATTACCGAAAAACCACATTCGATGCTGTACCGGAGTGCCGATTCCAAATGTTTGTTCATAACGCTGCTTTTACCTCCGTCTCTTCCTGTCATTTTCACGGTCATTATCGTGGTTTGAAAAACCACAATAGCCCTACTATGCCATATATTATATATATGGCTAAATTATATGGCTAAACCCATACAAAATGTCATTGCCGCGAAAGCGGGAATCCATTTTTTTGTGTGCGATACTCTCTATTTATATTATGGCCTATCCGGAAAATAATTTCCTGAGCGAAATGGGGATATTTGAGGTATATTTGGGGTATAAAAGGGGTACATTTGGGGATAAAATGGGATAATATTGGACATTTGAGGATAAAATGGGATATTTGAGGTATATTTGGGGATAAAATGGGATAATCGTGCAATTGCCGCCGCAATTATTTTCCCCTGATAACGCCCAAAGTGCGACAAAGTGCGACAAAAGTACGACATAATGCGACATAATGCGACAAAGTGCGACATCGCATTAAACCGGGTTGCATTCACAGGTTGCATTCATATGTGTAATATAGCGGCAAGCCGGTGGCATGCGATACAAAGGGCGGGTGTTCCAAGCAGAAATGCAACAGATATTGTCTTGAACTGTGATTATTAATGATTAAATGAAGACTATGATAAATAACCCTACAACGACATCTTAAAAAATTCACTTTCGAAATCAAGGTGTTAACCTCTTTGTCCGTTTTAAGCTTTCTCCGTAATATCGACGATTTAGCCCAGAGATGTCGTTGTAGGGATAACAAATATCGTAACCGTTCACCAATAATATGTGAGATTATCGATTGGCGGGCAAGAGAGAGACGAACCACCCCGCCCTTCGGGCACCCCTCCTTAAAAAGGAGGGGAGTTAAAGAAGCCAAACCAGCACTTACTCCCCTCCTTTTTAAGGAGGGGTGCCCGAAGGGCGGGGTGGTTTTAGGCATAGCAGATTTCGCGGGTGAACTGTTACCTTTTTTCTAGTGTCCTGTCAAGGGTAAAATATCGTATTCCGGGCTTCCCAAATAACGGCAAAAGCAAGGGCGATTCCGGCCCGCGAATACGGCTGACGGCTCTAGCCGGAAAGATGACGACAAGGCACCGAAATCTGTCTTTGCTTTGCCTTTGCACCCTGCCCGTCATTCCGGCTTGTCTGGAATCGGTACTTATCCTTAATCCTTGTTTTTTTCCATAACCTGAGTAGTTACGATTTTTTTAGCAATACCGTTTTCAGATAGTCCTCCGTCGCTTCAAAAATTGGCTCGGTTCCGTTGAGCCTTTTCATCAGAGGAATGACTTTCTTTCGAATTCCCATCCCGCGGGCATCGACGTACCCATAATCCCTTAATATCTCGATTATTAAAGTATTTCTTGGTGAGCGTTGTCCCGCCTTCATTTTCTCTACCGTCATATTGTTTTGAAGTTTTCCGGGGCTTATGACTTCAAGGCGATCCGAGTAGCAGGTTACTTCAATGTCTACGGTTCTGGTCCAGTCTCTATGTGCAAGTGCATTGATGACCGTTTCCCGCAGCGCCTCCCATGGGTAAAACCATTTCTTGTCCCTCCGCATATGCTCGTCAATTTCATCGGACTCCCGAATGATAAACGGTTTAATAGCGGAAGCAAATTTCTCTATAATGCCTTCATCGATAAGTTCTTTTTGACCCGATTCATTAATCTTCCAACGACCCGCCATGGGAGCGTCAAAAACGGTATCGAGCAGGGCATGATAATCTTTATCTATTCCTTCAAAAACCATGAGGCGAATGCCCGCCTGCCTGAAATATTTTCGTGGATTAATTCCGAATGTCACAAGCCCTGCGATAGAACATACCGTGTTTCCAAAACCATCCTTAGCCATCATCCCCAACCCAAGCAAACGATTAATCCATTCGTCATGGCTTTGCGGCACTTGTGGATCTTCAATAATAACGGAGAGATAATAACGTAGCCGATCAAGATCCAAAGTATTCAGTGAGGTGCCGGCAACGGGCAATGTCTCGACGTGCAGGAGCCCGCCGCTTTCGAACAATCGCAACTGCTGCTCCCGCGTTGCAAGCTCCGAACGGTCTCCCATGCGAACGTAAACGTCTTCCCTGTTATTGTGACGAACCACATAGGGCTTGGATATCCCTTGAGCAAGAGTAATTATGCCGACTCTCTTGTCCCGCTCGATTTGTATTTCTTCATAGAACGGAAACGTCTGGGGGTGCACTTTGTCTCTGAAAACGTTAAGTATCCATTCTTGAATATTGGCCCGATGAATACCCGTAATCTGCCCGTCATCTTCAACCCCGAGAATAATCCGTCCGCCTTGAACGTTCGAAAAAGCAACAATCTCCTTAGCGAGTTGTTCCGGACGGATATCATCCCTTTTGAACTCAACGCCGGAGTTTTCACCGTTGGCTATAATCTCATATAGTTCGGTCTTTAACATGTATCACCTCGGAAACCCTATGATACCAACTTGCAATCATAGGAGTAAATGACAAAAATATTTTTTTAACCACCGATGAACACCCCCCGTACCCCCCGTCAGGGGGGATCGACGAATTAACACGGATGAACGTAAAAAAAGTCAGGAAATCCGTCAATCCACAACTTCTAATACGCCGTCTTCATGTTTATCCGTGTTCATCCGTGGTTAAATACTTTCTTCGCCCTTATGAACACAACCTGGTATGAGGATTTCCATACGTAAGCTATAGAATTTTCGCGAGGTCTTACTTCTCCGGGGTTCGAAAAAATTTTCGTAATTTTTTACGGGAAACTAATTATGGACGGTAGGGGATTCGAACCCCCGACCCCCACGTTGCGAACGTGATGCTCTCCCAACTGAGCTAACCGCCCTTGCGATTTATATTGTCACATATTCGACACGATAAAATCAAATAAATGTTCGGGCCTGTTAAATGTTCGGGCCTTGTTATGCCGGTGACGTTAAACGGATATCGGGCTGATATTATAACATTCGGGTCGTGTTGAGGGCGGGGTAGATGACGGACTCTTGAGTTGGAAAGACAATGCGGATATATCGAAGAAAGATTTTAGCATTAACGTCGGGTGCCGGCTTAATTCATTACAACCGAAAAGGAATTTCCGGCACCGGTTTAACCGGTAACGACCGGCGAGGAAATACGCCGCGGATAAAGCGTACGCAGACGCAGCGGCGGCCCGGTTTAGCCGCCCCGGTGCGATATCGTATAAGGGCTGGCACCCCGGTGTTCATCGCGTTGCTCTGCCGGAGCTTGTACCGTATCAGTCCTCTTTGAGGTAGAACTGGAGCTTGAGACCGCCCACGTCGACAATATCGCCCTCCTGGAGCTTGTACTGTCCTTCGACTTCCTTACCGTTTATTTTCAATCCTTTGCTGCCCGTTGCCGAACTGATGGTATAGCCGTCTTTTCTTTTGTTGATGAGAGCCGCCACTTTTGGCGCGAATAAGCCTTTGAGCTTTATGGCTGCGTTTTTGTCTTTCCCTATCGTCGTTATCCTGTCGGTTAGCTCGTAGTCACTTTTTTCCGTAGAACCATCTATGACAACCATGCCACCCTTTAGCTCTTTGGCCTCTTCGTGGGATACCTCTGCCTTTGGTGCATTGGACAGTATCTGGTCCTTGAGCTTGGAGTCTATGAGTATGGTTTCGTCCATCATGTCTTTCTCTTTGGTTTCTTCAGCTTTTTTTGGTGCCTGAGTGTCCGACGTATAGGTCAGGGTATGCTTGCCGATTATTATGACGTCACTGTTTACAAGGACGTGGACAGAGATCTTCTTACCGTTTACAAAAGTACCATTTAAGCTGTTTAAGTCCTCGATGTAATATTGGTCACCCTTTTTGAATATTCTCGCGTGTGAACCGGACACGGCCAGGTTGTCTACGTGTACGTCGTTGGTAGGTTTTCTGCCAATGGTTATGACCTCTTTATCCAGTGGCATTTCCTTGAGGACAGCTTCCTTAAACTTGAGCAATATTTTATCCATCCTTTACCTCCATTTCCTTTTAAAAAGATCTAACAAGAAAGAGAACAATCTCTTTTTGTAAAGATAGGCGATCACTACAGTGATGTTGTCCCTGCCGCCTTTTTTATTGGCGAAGTCGATCAGCCGCCTGCACACTTCGTTCGGGTCATTGGATGATTTTGCAGTGTTCAGCATGGAACTCTCCGGCACCATCGTGTAAAGTCCGTCGGAACACAGCAGAAGTATGTCCCCGTCGTAAACGGTCATTTCGTCAAGGTCCACCTCAACGTCGGGGGTAAACCCCAGGGAACGGGTTATGACGTTTCTCATTCCCACCTCTTTAGCCTCTTCTTTAGTTAATATGCCTTTCCTTATCTGTTCGGCAATGAGAGAATGGTCATCGGTGAGCTGCTCTATGTTGTTCCCACGCATGAGGTATAGCCTGCTGTCACCGGCGTGGGTTATACTCAGACGGTCTCCCCTCAATATGGCGGCCACTATCGTGGTAGCCATTCCATTTAGCTTCGGATCACTATTAGAGGCCTCGTAAATAGCCATATTGGCAAACTTCACCGCAGAACCCAGCAGGTTAGTCGCATGGGAAAACTCCTGCCGGTATTGTGAGTGAAGTGGTTTCGATTGATCGTTTTCTTTCCTGACGTAGTCGCGTATGACGTCGGCAGCCATCTTGCTGGCTACCTCACCGGAGGCGGCACCTCCAACGCCATCGGCTACAACCAGAAGACCAACATTCTCGTCGATGCAGAAGGAATCTTCGTTTCTGCTCCTGCGCTGCCCTATGTCGGTACTGCCGCTTATAACCACTTTCATGCTATTATATTCCATCCTTTAGTACACCTTTGCCATTAAACCACTTCTTTTGCAACAGGGTAATACGACTCTGTACCCAACTATCCACCTAAACCCTTCCGCCGGCACTGCCGCTTCCCGGATTTACCGGCCACCTTTGCTACCACGTGGACAAAATTACCCTCCCCCGGCTCTCCTGCCGGAAACGGTACACTCCTTATATTCTATCAAACGTCAATTCATTTATCAATATATAAATTAAGCGGTTTTTAACGCCTGACTAAAGCATAAATTTAACACTGTCAATATAAGATATACTTATTTATAACGTTTTGTCTATACCGTGGTTAAAGTTCCGATTGTTTGGAACTCCGCCAATGCTGCCGTTTACAGGCATCTATGCTCCCTTACGCCAATGGATACAAATTTTTTTCACAAACTTATGCGCATTATTAACTATAATAAGATGTATGATTGGAACGAAAATAGGGCGTTACGAAATCCAGGGCCTTTTGGGTGAGGGTGCCATGGGCATGGTCTACAGAGGACGCGACACGATCATTGACCGGGTCGTGGCCGTAAAGACAGTTAAGATTTCCTCCGTAGCTAAGGCCGGCACCACTCACGAGAGGTTTTACCACGAAGCCCGCATTGCAGGCAAGCTTTCCCACCCCAACATTGCCCATATCTACGACGTGGGGCAAGACAAGGGCATCCACTACCTGGTATTCGAGTGTGTAGAGGGTGCCACCCTAAAGAGCGTCATTAGCGAGGGGAAATTCATCCCCTTGCCCGACAAACTCAGAATCATCACTCTCATCGCGAGGACTCTGCACTACGCCCACCAACGCGGGGTCATCCACAGAGACATAAAACCGGCAAACATCATGCTGCTGCCGGACCTGCAGGTAAAGGTCATGGACTTCGGCATCGCCACCCTCTCTTCAGTTGGCGATACCCGGCCTGACTCCTGCCAGCCCCATCGACCGGGTGCTCTTACGGGCACTCCCTCTTACATGTCTCCCGAGCAGATATCCGGTGGCAGCGTCGACAGGCTTTCGGACATATACTCGCTTGGAGTGCTCTCATACGAGTTTTTATGCGGCAGGAAAGCCTTTACGGCAACCAGCCTGCCCATGCTCATGGACAGGATATTAAATGAAAATCCGGTACCGCCGCACCTCGTTAACCCGGCCTTGAACGTACAGATTAGCGAGTTCATCCAAAATGCTCTCCACAAAGACAGACACTTGCGTTACAAGTCGTGCAGCGATTTTGCGGATGCCATCGATTATTACCTGAACCAGGCGGAGATGGAGAGCACCCAGGACGTGAAGGCCGCCCGCGGCTACGATAAAAAGACGATCATCGAGTCTCTCCAGCAAAAGTATAACTTCTTTTCCGACTTTACTTATGAACAGATGCTCAAGATATTCTCTATCAGCAGTAAAAAAACATATTCCAGTGGTGAAATTATCTTTCGTGAGAACACCATAGGCAATAACCTCTTCGTCATAATAGCCGGCAAAGTGAAGATAACCAAGGTTTTTGAAGGCAACGCAGAGCCTACCCAGTTAGCACTTCTAAAGACCGGGGATTGCTTTGGCGAGATGGCCATCATGGATTCATCTGCGCGCTTCGCTACCGCCATTGCCGACACGGATTGCGTGATGATAGCCATCAACGAGGTCATACTCCGCGTGTCGGAGCCACAATTGTGCCTGAAACTCTACAGGAACCTGGCCACAATACTTTCGGAAAAACTCAAGAAGAGCGATACCAGGATGAACGAACTCTGGATGAGGATAAAGCAGTTGTCCACGTAGCAACACCCCCCCTGGCAGACCGTAATTCAATCGCTACCGTCGACTTTCGCCACGCTCCGGCTTAACGGTCGGGGTCTGATTGTCGAGTATTTCCCTGATCTTGCGGAGGAGCTCTATGGGCTGAACCGGTTTTGACATAAAATTCCACTCGTCGTTGACCGCTCCTTTTTTCTGCAGGAAGTCGAAGGCATAGCCGCTTGTAAAGAGTGCCTTTACGTTCGGTCGAAGTGCCCGGATCTCGTCGTAGGCGTCCTTGCCATTTTTTTTCGGCATTATAACGTCGAATATGACCATCTTGATTTCGTCCCGATGTGCGATAAAGGCATTTACCCCATCTTGTCCGTTAGAGGCTTCTATGACTTTGTACCCGGAATCTTCGAGTATTTCCCTCGCGAGGCCACGAAGTTCATTGTCGTCCTCGGCCACAAGTATCGTCTCGGTACCGCGGCTATCGGAGTTTGACGAATCTTGTTTGCACTTTTCCACCTCACTGTTGCAAATTGGCAGGTATACCCTGAAGATGGAGCCCTGGTCCTTTATACTGTCTACCTCGATATACCCATTGTTTTGCTCTACTATGCCGTAGACGATAGACAAGCCCAGGCCGGTGCCCTTTCCAACTTCTTTGGTGGTAAAAAAGGGTTCGAAAATCTTCTCCCTCAACGTCTTGTCTATACCGGTTCCGGTGTCTGACACCGAAAGTAAGGCATAGTGGCCGGAAAATTTCGTAGAGGGAATGCTTTTATCGTCGCTCTTTTTCGTCACAGCGGCGTCAGCAGAGCCGTCAGCCGTATTCGCGGGATTCGCGGGCTGCCGTATTCGCGGGCCGCAGTCTGTCCTTATATGATAGTTCGTTTCGATGGTAATAGTGCCGCCCTTTGGCAAGGCGTCCCGGGCATTTGTGCAGAGGTTCATCACCACTTGCTCTATCTGTGTTACGTCGGTATATACTATAAGCTTTTCGTTGGTCAGGTTAACGGCAACCTCGACGTCCTCACCTATGAGGTGCATGACGAGTTTTTGGACGTTGCGTATGATATCGTTGAGATCGACGGCCATGGGATTGACCACCTGCTTCCTGCTGTAAGCGAGTAGCCCCTGCGTGAGATTTGCCGCCCGCCGGGCAGAGGCCAGGATTTGCTCGACGTAGCGCCTGACGAAGGCGTCGACGTCCGGCCTGTTGTGAATCACGTGGCAATAGCCAAGGATTGCAGAGAGAATGTTATTGAAGTCGTGGGCGATACCTCCGGCCAGTTGCCCTACCGCCTCCATCTTACGTGAGTGGCTGAGCTGCTCCTGTAGCTTTTTGCCGTGTTCTTCCTGTTCCATGAACTCAAGAGCGAAGGAGATGTCCAGAGACAACTGGTCCAGAAGTTCCACCTCTCTCATGTCGAAGAAGCTTTTTTCTGAGGCGTAAAATGTCATCGCGCCAATACACCGGCCGGAAACCTTTAGCGAAAAAGCGGCACTCGAGTAGTAACCGCGTTTTAAGGCTTCCTGCCGCCAGGGAATCATAACGTCGTTGGTCTCTATGTCGTTGCACACAAAGTGCCCGCATGACCTGATTGCGAGACCGGTTGGGCCCTTGCTCCTTGTTTCGTCCTTCAGCGATATATCGACCAGTTTCAGGTAGCCGTCTTCGTGGCCGCTGTGGGCTACGGGTACCACTTCGGAGGTGGCCTTGTCCGTGATGCCTATCCAGGCCATGCGAAACAAGCCGCGGTGTGTGGCTATGCGGCAGACCTCCCGGAAGAGTTCGTCCCTGGTGTGTATTCTTACCAGTGCCTCGTTTATAGAGATCAGGACGGAATAAAGCCTCTCTAATCTTTCGATCTTCGCTTCGGCTCGCTTACGATCGGAAAAATCCTGGGTTATGTGTGAAAACCCCAGCAATTGGCCGCCGCTATCGGTAATCACCGTTATTATGACGTTTGCCCAAAACGGGGAGCCGTCTTTTCTGTAACGCCAGCCTTTGGTCTCATACCGGCCCTCCGAGACGGCCTTGTCGAGGTCCGACGACGGCATGCCGGCGTTGAGTTCGTCCCGGGAGTAAAGACAGGATAAGTGTTTCCCTATTATTTCTTCCTCCCGGTAGCCTATGATCTGCCTGGCACCCGAATTCCACGTGTCTATGCGGCCGTCCTTGTCAAGCAGGAATATGGCGAAGTCCCGTACCACGTCTATAAGCTTCCGCAAAAGTTCCTCGCTCTGCCTCCGCTGGGTCTCTGCCATCCTGCGCTCTTCGATCTCTTTCGTGAGCAGTTCGTTTGCCACCATTATCTGCGCAGTGCGCTCGCTTACCACGAGTTCCATGTAGGCGGCCTGCTCTGCGAGTTCCCTGTTCTGTGCCTTCAACTGCCCGTTGAGTTCGTCTATCCGGCGTTTTTGGTAAATGTTGCCGGCACAGAAATTTAAACCGTCCAGGAGTCGGCTTATCTCAAAAGGTTTCATGACGTATCGGTCGACACCGATTTCGATAGCGTTTATGAGGTATCCCGTGTCGTCGCTGCCGGTAATCAGAATGATGGGGGTAGATGGGTTGGTCCTTTTTATCTCTTTTGCCATTTGGAGCCCGTCGATTCCGGGCAACCCTATGTCCGTAATTACGATGTCGGGTTTGATCGCCATAAAAAGATCGAGTCCCCTGCGTCCGTCCTCTGCCTCTAAGACTTCGCCGGCATATTGCTTCAACAGTTTCGAGAGTGTTTCTCTCTCGATGGGGTCGTCTTCTACATAAAGTATTCTAAGGTTTCTCAACGGCTCTTCGCCTGTACGGCTCATTATCCCCATGCCCCGTTGTCAGTGCCCGGTTGAACGTATCACGCTGACGATATGTACAAGTAATCGTCACATCTATCCGGATAATATCGAAAATATAGGCTAAATCCTTGGTTTAGCCAGGATTTCGAGTACTTTCAGGTCCAAAAACCTCTTGGACGCGGCAGTGCGCACCACGATGACGGTGTCTGATCCCCTGCCGGTGCCTGCCACGGTGAGTGCCTCTATACCTTCGGGTACGAGGCCCGCGTCTACGGCCATCATGGCAATCTCGCAGCAGACTTTTGAGCCCTCGCCGAAACGCCTCAGGCTTTGGGCAACTATCAGCGTCGGGTACAAGCCGTTAAACTTTGAGGCAAAGGCCGTTTCAAGGGAGTGGGTAATCATGGTGCCGGTGTAAATGATTGCTCCGTTTCGCCTTATCTTTGCGGCTACGTCATCGGGCATCTCCAGAGTGTTGGCTTCCTTAAACCCGCAGGAATGGGTTACCGCTACGAGGTTGACGCCCCGGTTGGCGAAGGCCTCAGAAAAGAGCAGGCCGGTATCTCCGCCCGTCGTCGCTACTATTATGTGGCCGTACCCGTAGAGTGCCACTGCCTCTTTGGCTATATTAAGGCAGTCTGCGGTGTTTTCCTTACCCGGTTTTTCGAAGTATGTTACTTTTTTTTCCATTGTAGTTCTCCATCTGTTAAGGATTTATGGATAACCCCGCGCGGTTAAATTTATTCATGGCCCATTGGACACCATTGGATATAATAGCGGCGATGGCTTCGGCCGCCCTGCCGATGGACTCCTCCACGAGTTCCCTCTCTTTTTTGTGAAACCTGGTGAGGACGTAATCCTCCGTGGCCACGCCATCCGGCCTTCCTATCCCTATTTTTACCCTTACGAAGTCTTTCGTGCCGCTCTGCTCTATAATAGACTGAACTCCTCTGTGGCCTCCCGCAGAGCCGCCGCGCTTTATCCTGAGCCTTCCGGTTTCCATGTCCATGTCGTCGTGCACGACTATTGCCCTGTCCGGGTCGTCCCTGGCAAAGCGGCCTGCAACGCGTCCGCTTAGGTTCATGTACGTGAGAGGTTGTACGACAATCACGTCTTGTCCCTCTATCGTGCCTGTTCCTATCATAGCTTCGCCTTTTTTATTCAGAATGATCCTATATTGGCCGGCAACGTAGTCTGTCACGTCGAAGCCTGCATTGTGCCTTGTATGCCTGTATTTGGCTCCGGGGTTGCCAAGACCTATTATAGCCCACACTGGAGCTATTTATCCTTATCTTCCTGCTTGCCTTTCTTTACTACTTCGGGTTCCTTCTGGGCAGCCGGTTGCTCGGTAGACAACTCGGATACGAGAGAGGCCGACGAAGAAATCGTTGCCAACATCTCTTCGGGGTCGGTAAGAATTTTGATACCGGGGTCAAGCCTGAGATCTTTTACATGCAGCGAGTTTCCTATTTCGAGCTTTGTAACGTCCAACTCTACGTGTGCCGGTATGTTGTTTGGCAAGCATTGTATTTCTACTTCCCTGATGCCGGCCTGGAGTAAACCGCCATCTCTTTTGACGCCAACGGCGGTACCGGATAACACAACTGCGATGCTTATCTTTACGGATTCTTCGAGCGATACCTCGTAAAAATCCGTGTGCAGAAGTTCGCTTTTTTCCGGGCTCAACTGGTAGTTTTTTATAATGGCCAGTTTCATGGTTCCGTCGCCGAACTGGAGGTTGACGATCATCTGCTCGCCAAAGCTCGAGTTAAGGTAATTAACGAGTTCTTTACGCGGTATTTTAATTGACGTCGACTTCCCGTGGCTGTAGATGACGGCTGGAATCATATTGTTACGTCTGAGGGTTCTTGCGCTCCCCTTGCCGAGCTCGCTTCTGAGTTCGGCGGCTAAAGTAGTTCTTTCCATCTATTTCCTCCTTAATACACCGCCCGACGGGTACGTGTATTTTCACGTGTATTTTTATAGTTTATATAGTAAATGAAGTCTATACAAAAAGTGAACTGATAGAAGACTCCACGTGGATTCTTTCTATTGCCTCGCCAAGCAGTCTGGCAACGCTCAATATGGTGATTCTGGAACACTTCTCTCTCTTGCTGTCCAGGGGGATGGTGTTTGTGGCTATTACCTGCTTGACGACGGAGTTGCAGAGGCGCTCGACTGCCGGGCCGGAGAGGACTGCGTGGGTACATGCGGCGTTGACGCTATTAGCTCCTCTTTCCATGAGTATTTGGGCGGCCAGCGTGATGGTGCCGGCGGTGTCTATCAGGTCGTCAAGGAGAAGTGTGTCCTTGCCTTTTACGTCGCCGATGACGTTCATTACGGTGCAGACGTTGGCCTCTTCACGCCTTTTGTCGACGATGGCAAGGGAGCAGTCCAGCTTTCCGGCCATAAATCTCGCTCTTTCTACGCCTCCGGCGTCCGGCGACACGACGACGAGGTTATCGACGGGCAGGTTGTTTTTTATGTAATCGAGAAGCACGGGGGTTGCGTAGAGGTGGTCCACGGGTATGTTAAAAAACCCCTGTATTTGCCCTGCGTGAAGATCTATGGTCAACACCCTGTGGGTGCCCGCAACCTCTATAAGATCGGCAACCAGCTTCGAGGAAATGGGAACCCGCGGCTGCACCTTTCTGTCTTGCCGCGCGTAGCCGTAGTAGGGTATTACCGCGGTTATTCTGCCCGCGGAGGCGCGCTTCAGTGCGTCTATCATCAGGAGCAGTTCCATGAGGTTGTTGTTTACCGGGGTGCAGGTGGACTGGATTACGAAGGTGTCGTCCCCTCTGACGTTTTCATTGATTTGAATCGATATTTCACCGTCGCTGAAGGTCTTCACCGTAGTGTCGATGATTGGAATGTTAAGGTGGTTAGAAACCTCTTCTGCCAGCAACTTGTTGGAATTGCCGGTCAAAAGCTTAATCTCTTTAAGCATTTTTGCCGCTCCTTATAATAAGCTTGGTTATCACGCTACAATTGTGATCATTAAACCGTCGAATATGGACAAACATGATTAATCTGGGGCGGGAGGATTCGAACCTCCAAATGGGAGATCCAAAGTCTCCTGACTTGCCGTTTGTCGACGCCCCATCAAAGTTTTTAGTATCCCGATATTGTATCCCAAATATAAATAATTTGTCCATACCAACCGGGGAGAGAAATAATATTATTCTCTATCTGGATGTGCCCTCCTTTTGCCTGCTTGCATTTTGCGAGCAATTTTGACATCTATTGACACCTGGAGATATGGCGTGATATATTAGCGATACCCGTATTTATGCTGGTTTGCTGCAATGCCGGTGTGGTGGAATAGGCAGACGCGACGGACTCAAAATCCGTTGAGGGCGACCTCGTGGGGGTTCGACTCCCCCCACCGGCATTAACTAACCCCTTGAATTATAAGGATAATCACCCTAAAATACTATATCCAGACTCGGTTTTTGGTGCCACAATGCGGGTACACTTTACCCCCCTACCCCCCGAGAGGGGGGTAACTCGTTACGTACGTCAAGGAGCTTTCGAGGATGCCAACGAAGTTAATCGAATGAATGCAATTTGGTATGAGTGCTAAGGAGCCACTGGAACCGTGCAGCATTCGCGGGGGCCCCTCGCAACGCCCCCCCCAAGGACTACCAATCGCTGATGTAATATTACTCTTGTGATCGCCACTTTGGTATAAGCCGGGCGGTACGGAGAATACCTTATCCTCAAGGCCGAACGGCCTCGCGGGAGTTGAACCCCGTAACCCTCCTATGGACGCGACTGCCTCGCTGCGTTGAGCACGCTACGAAATACAGGCGCCCCAAAAAAGGGGCGCTCGCACAGCGCGCGAGTTTTCTCGGCAACCTCACCATAGGGATCTGCCCGAATTACGGTAATCAAAGGTACCCAGTCGGGTGCCTGACCTCTGGCAAGAATGTCCTCGATTGCCGCAATCGTGAATTCCTCATGGGTCAGGTGGCGGTGCTTCATGTGTCTAACCCCGGTAATCTGGCGGGTGGCAGTGTTTGGCCTGCATCACGTGCATCGCGCCATTGCCCAATCTTCATTTGCGCCTGCCCCGCCACATTCTGATGCATCGACACGCAACGTCTTCTCACAGCCAGTCGGACAATTTGCCGCACATATCGGCGACGTGTCCCCAGCGACCAAACGGAGGATGAACGCCTTTGTACTCGGCAAGGTCAACTTTATCAAGGTCATAGGGTGGCGGCGCGGCGAGTTGCATTATCAGTTGAGTGCGCACAACCCACCCGCCACCGCTCTTCTGCGAGTAGAGTTCATCCATACTCCACCTGCGGCTTCGATCCCCATGTGTGCCGCCAGAGCGGCCAAATCAAGATAATCCCGATTAGCGTTGCCCTCAGGGCAGAGAAACGCCTTCATACGCAGCACTTCAGGCAACGTTGGCAAAATCACGTCATGATCGCCCACACGCATGAC
>JADFXJ010000078.1 GCA_015233615.1 Nitrospirota bacterium | reverse complement strand
CCAAACGGTGACATGGCTCTTAATCTTTTTATTATTTGAGGAAACTCCTCAAGGACGAACTCTACGTCTTCCATCCCGTTATCTTTGCCCATTGAAAATACTATGGATCCGTGGGCCATGCCTGCGGGCATTCCCATGGCTATCAAAGCCGGTGAAGCCTTCAGAGCCTTCGACGTGCAGGCGGAGCCGCTGGCGGCATAAACCCCTTTGGAGCCAAGGAGCAGGAGCATTCCCTCTCCCTCGATGTACTCGATTACGAAGCTGGCATGCCCGGGGAGCCTCTTTTCCGGATGTCCCGTAAGGTGTACCTTCTCCACACCGGACATGCCCGATATGAGTTTATCCCTGAGGGCCCTGACGTGGGTCAATCTGGAAGGCAGCTCTGCACGGGCTATCGAGGCAGCCTTGCCCATGCCCACTATGGCGGGAACGTTTTCCGTGCCTGCCCGTCGTCCGCTCTCCTGTATGCCGCCGTAAATCAAAGGCAGTATCCTCTGGCCGGTCTTCATATACACGGCCCCTGCCCCTTTTGGGCCGTAGAACTGGTGGGCCGCCATACTAAGCAGGTCCACGTCGAGTTCTTTTACGTCCACGGGGACGTTGCCGGTTGTGGCTACGGCATCGACGTGAAAGACCACATTATGGGCGTGGGCTATTTGGGCGATCTCGCTTATCGGCTCTATCGTGCCAACCTCACTCGACGCATGGGTTACGGATATGAGCACCGTATCTTTGTTAATAGCCTTTTGCACCGCCTCCGGGTCTATAAGTCCATATCTGTCCGGTACTATGTAGGTTACTACGAAGCCTGATTTTTCAAGCGATCTCGCCGTATTAGTAATGGAGTGGTGCTCCATTTTCGTAGTTATTATGTGGTTGCCTTCTTTCTGCCTGGCCAGGGCTATGCCCTTTAGCGCAAAATTATTGGCTTCGGCGCCGCTCGATGTGAAAATTATCTCCGAAGGCTTAGCGTTTATAAGTGCGGCTACTTCTTCCCTGGCCTTCTCTATAGCGTTTTTAGCGATTAACCCGATGTCGTACATGCTCAACGGGTTGCCGAACTGCTCTTTGAGGAAGGGTAACATAGCCTCCAGCACCGACGGCGACATAGGGTTTGTAGCCACGTGGTCGAAATACCTCATCTTCATCTGAAACCTCCTCTATCCTTTCTTTCTTATATAAATCTTGTAGTAATCCTCAGCCTCGTCGATTCCGACGAACTCGTTGCCTGTACTGTCGCACCATGCGGGTATATCTTCGAGTGCACCGTCGTAATCGGTAAGAAGCTCCAGTACCTGGCCTTTTTCCAACTCCCTCATGTGCTCCTGCAGCTTGAGGAGGTGCATGGGACACATCATGTACACTATGTCGGACGTCAGATCGGCATGGATGTTTTCCACAAACTTCAAAGTCATACTAAAGCGGTTCTCTCAGGTTCTTTTTCTGTCCTGGCAGCTCCTCCTTCCGCTAAGAGCAGGAAGTCGTTCAGAAGACTTTTCGTCAACAGGTCGTTTAAAGTAATGGTATTCAAAAAAGCCTCAATCTGATTGCCGAGTGCTTTCCAAAGAAGGTGCATAACGCACGTCTCTATTTTGACACACCCAACCTCCGGAGACAGGCAGGAAGTGATGGCCACCGGCCCTTCCAGAGACATGAGAATGGACGCTATGGTTATTTTTTCGGGACTGTCGTTAAGAAGGTACCCGCCACCCGGGCCCTTAACACTCTTGATTATGCCGACCTTTCTCAATCTGCCCAGGATTTGCTCCAAAAAAGGAACCGAAACGTCCTGGCGCTCGGATATCACTTTTATGGTTACGGGAGTGTCCGGGTACCCCTTTGCTATTTCATACATGGCCCTCACTCCGTATCTGACCTTCCTGGATAATTTCAGCATATTTAATATAATAAAATACCATACTAAACTTGTCAAGTATTATTTCCCGACGTGTCAAACCAATGTTTCGCCGGTGGTTTTCCCGGTAATAAGCGTTATTTTCCATGTAATTTTCAATAAGCTCTTGACCGGGTAAGTGTTAAAGTTATATCTTTGTAATATGGACAATCCCGCAGGGAAAAAGTTATGGGGAGGAAGGTTTACCCAGGGGGTGGCAAAGAGCGTTGAGGCCTACACCGAGTCAATCTCTTTCGACTGGCGTCTTTGGCAGTTCGACATCGAGGGCAGCAAGGCCCACGCGAAGATGCTTGCGAAGCAACAGATAATTACCGATTCCGATGCCTCCGCCATACTTAAGGGTCTCGACGAGATAGCCGGGGAAATCCGCGCCGGGAGTTTTGTTTTTCGCCAGGAGCTCGAAGACGTACACATGAACGTCGAGTCCGCCCTGATAGACAGGATTGGAGATCCCGGCAGGAAACTCCACACTGCCCGCTCGCGTAACGATCAGGTGGCTCTTGACGTAAGGCTTTACGTCAGGGCCGGGATTAAAGAAGTGCAGCGGCTTATACGCGAGTTCCAGAGGACGCTGGTGTCGGTGGCCGAAGAAAACGTTCATTGCATCATGCCGGGATACACCCACATGCAGAGGGCCCAGCCCGTCACACTGGCCCATCACCTCCTGGCCTACGTGGAGATGCTCGCACGCGACTACGAGCGTTTCGACGACGCCTATAAGCGTGCGGACTCGCTTCCCCTTGGGGCTTGCGCCCTGGCCGGTACCACGCTGGCCGTAGACAGAGACTTCGTGGCCGACACCCTGGGGTTTTCCAGGATGTGCGAAAACTCCATGGATGCAGTGTCGGATCGCGATTTCGTAATAGAGTTCATCTCCAATTCCTCTATCGTAATGATGCACCTGAGCAGAATGGCAGAGGAAATAGTGCTATGGGCTACAAAAGAGTTCGCCTTTATCGAGATATCGGACGCCTACACCACCGGGTCGAGCATTATGCCGCAGAAGAAAAATCCCGACATAGCGGAACTCTTAAGGGGGAAAACCGCCCGCGTTTATGGTTCCCTCATGAGCATATTGACTCTTATGAAGGCCCTTCCGCTTACATACAACAGGGACATGCAGGAGGATAAGCTTCCCATGTTCGATACGGCGGATACGGTTACGGCTTCGCTCTTCATGATAAACGAGATGTTTCAAGCCATCGCTTTCGACGTAAAGAGGATGTACGAAACCGCGTCGGGCGGGTTTGCCCTTGCCACGGATCTGGCCGAGTACCTGGTTAACAAGGGTGTCCCCTTCAGGAGTGCCCACGAGATTACGGGCAGGTGCGTCCGCTACTGTATAGAAAACAAAAAGGAGTTGCACGAGTTAACGCTGGAGGAGTTTAAAACTTTCTCCGGCGTTATAGAAGCTGACGTCTACGTCTTTGTGCAGTTGGAGAAATCCGTTGAATTGAAGTCGTCGAGGGGTGGAACTTCACCGGATGAAGTCGCCAGGCAGATAGCCAGGCTTAAAGAAGACCTGTCGGTGCGTCTGTATTAAGCCTGACGGCACGTGACCCGATGCCTTAAATAGAGGGGAAGTATGAAAAAATTTTTGTTGACGGTATTGGCTTTTGCTCTTGCCCTGGGGCTCTTGTCTTGTGGCAAGAAGGGCCCGCCCACACTTAAGAATTTACACGAAAGCGATACGCACGAAAAGGGTTTACAGGAAAAAGAATCTCACGAAAAGGAATCTGGTGAAAAAACCATACAATACAAAGAGCGGGAGAACGATCACCCATGAAAGAGAGCGTTATTAAAGCCGTCAAAGAGAGCGTATCGGTAAAGGAAAAGTTTTTCGAAACGCACCTGGACAAGGTAATCGAGGCGGCAAAGACAATAGCCGACGCCTTTAGCAACGGGAAAAAACTGCTTCTTTTCGGCAACGGCGGCTCGGCTACCGATGCCTCCCACATAGCGGCCGAGTTCATTAACAGATTCAGGCGCGAGCGTCCAGGGCTTCCGGCTATTGCCCTGAATACGGACATGGCGGTCATAACGTCCATAGCGAACGATTACGACTACTCGGAGGTGTTTGCCAGGCAGGTCAAGAGCCTTGCCGTTGCCGGGGACGTAGTCATAGCCATAAGCACCGGCGGGGGCTCCAAAAACGTGCTCAATGCAGTTGAAGCGGCAAGTAAGAAGAAGCTTACAATTGTCGCCTTCACGGGTGCAAAGGGCGTGAAGTTTGCCCGGATGGCCACGATACCCTTTGTAGTGCCCTCTGAGGATACGGCGCGCATACAGGAGTCTCACATAACTTTGGGGCACATTTTATGCCAGCTCGTAGAGGAGATTCTCTTTGAGCTGCCCGCGAAAAATAATCGCCGAAAGGCAGCCTCCTTCCCCTCCGGTAGCGATTAGGATACGGGGTTACCCCTGGCACTGGCAGGGGTCGGCAACACCTGGTTGTAAGGAGATCATCGACACCTATGGTGATTAAGATGGTAAAGTGGTTAAAACTGTAATAGGCATAGATCCTGGTTCGATAAATTGTGGCTATGGGGTTGTCCGGAAGGATGGCACAAATGTGAGTTACGTGGCCTCCGGGACGATTTCCATGCCCGGGACAAAACCTCTGGCCCTGCGGTTAAAACTCCTGTATGAAGGGCTTTGCGAGGTCATGGAGCGTTTTTTGCCGGATGAGGCCGTAGTGGAGAAGGTGTTTTTCGCCAGGAATGTGGCTTCGGCTCTAAGTCTGGGCCATGCTCGCGGGGTGGTATTGCTGAGTGCCTCCGTTGCCGATGTGCCTGTAGTGGAGTATGCGGCACTGGAGGTTAAAAAGGCGGTGGTGGGATACGGGAGGGCCGAAAAGGAGCAGGTTTCGAAGATGGTGCAGGCAATCCTTGGCATACGCGAAGCTTTGGCACCGGATAGTGCCGACGCCCTGGCTCTTGCCTTGTGCCACGTGAACACGAATACTTATCTTGTAGAAGATAAGAATAGCCACCTGAAGGGGACAAGCCGCAGTGGAGCGGGCAATAGGGTAATAACCCAAAAAAATATTCGAAAGGTGGCCAAAATGATTACCGATAGGGCTGAACGAAGGGAAGAATGAAGATGGCAACGAACAGAACGATGGAGGGGACAATACAATTCAACGCATAAAAGATCTCAAGACACTGTTAGACGGTTTTTATGCCGACTACGATTTCTCACTGCGCATTCCTAACGATCCCATAGAATTCCCCCACCGCTACTGCGACCCGCAAGACGTGGAAACCGCAGCCTTCATAGCGGCGTCCTTCGCATATGGCAAGGTTACCCTCTTTAAGCCCGTAATCGACGGTATCCTCGGGGCAATGGGCCTACACCCCGCCGCTTTCCTCCATAAATTCGACGTCGAAAGGGACGGCGCCCTCTTCGATGGATTGTCTTACAGGTTTAACAAGAGCGACGATATAAAGGCCTTTTTACTCACTCTGCACGCGGTCTTAGCGGAGAAAGGATCTCTGAAGTCGGCCTTTGTCGGGCATTTCGACGGCGAAGTTTCCAACATGATAGCCGGGTTTATGGCTTACGCCGGTACCGTGGACGTAAGTGCCGTTTACGGAAAGAACCTGCATCCGGAGGGGCTCCGGCAGCTTTTTACTTCTCCGGAAAAGGGGAGTGCCTGCAAGCGGGTGAACATGTTTCTCAGGTGGATGGTAAGAAATGACGCGCCGGACTTCGGACTTTGGCCTGAAGTGCCTAGGTCGGCCCTTATAATACCTCTTGACACGCACATCGCGAGGATTTGCCGGTGTCTGGGGTTGACGAAAAGGAAGTCCAACGACTGGAAGACCGCGATAGAGATAACGGAAGGCCTTAAGGTGTTGGATCCCGATGATCCGCTCAAGTATGACTTTGCCCTCTGCCACCATGGTATATCGGGAGCGTGCAAGGCATCGCCTGAGACAGGCCTCTGCGCTGACTGCGCCATAAACCCGGGCACCGTTACCTGAGCACCATTTAGCTTAATCCAGGATAATCATATACTGCTGACAGACACCTCCGGTTCAGGTTCGATATAGTAAATATCCTGGCCGGCAAGTTGAGACGGCTTCGTTAATGGTAAGTTTCTCTCAAAAATAGATTCCAAATAGCCGGTAAGAGCTTCTTTGGCGTTATCTTTTGCTTCTTCTAACGTGGTTCCTTCTGTAAGACAACCATGGAGATCGGGGAACTCAACTAAAAACGACATATCATCTTCAACGTATTTTATGACGGCTGGATGGTTTATATTCATTTCAAACCTCCTTCTATCCTCTTTCCAGCCTTGCATTTGCAGGAGCTTTATCATCTGCTTACCTGACACAACTTAAGTATAAACCATATATACATATGGGTCAAGCTCTCTGCCTCCACCCAAACTCCGATACAGAAAATCCCGGCCAATGAAAAAAATATGGGAAGTGGCGATAAAGAATGGATTTAAAATATAATAATAGAAGAAGTTTATATGCCTGAAACACTATGGTTTTTAGTGTCGATGAAGCGAAGAACAACGTAAAGCAGGAGACAAAGATTATGATGAACACTCAACATAACGCGGTTATAGAGAAAGTCAGAAAGCTTCTGGCACTTTCGGAGAGCAGCAACGAACACGAAGCGGCCCTTGCCGCCGAGAAGGCGAGGGAGTTGTTGGAGTCCTACGACCTATCCCTTTCAGACGTCGAGAGTGTCCCCGATGCCGTCATGGACAAATTCTACGACTTAAGCAGGCGGAGTGTCCCCCGATGGCTCTATGTTCTTATAGATGCAGTAAGCGAGCATTTTAACTGCAAGGCAATTTACTACCGGATGGATTACGAAAACCCCACTGTACGAGTCAGATTTATCGGCACGGAAACGGACATCGAAATTACCGAGTATGTGTTTACTTACCTGCGCCGGACGGTGGATGATATGACGGCCCGCCAGAGTACTCCTGAAGGACATCAGGGCAGAAGGTTTAAAAACAGTTTTCGGTATGGCGTCGCCGAGGGAATTACACTGAAGCTTGAGCAGATGAGGGCAGCACACGAGCGGCACATGCCCGAGAACCTGAAAGCCAGAGCGGGGGAACTGGTAGTTGTTAAGACTGCGGCAGTGGATGATTTCATAAAGAATAACCTTCCACCGCTCAGGACAACAAAATCATCTTTCTCCATAAGCAGTACGGCATATAATCTCGGGGTAGAAAAAGGGCGGCAGGTGTCCATTAACCCTGCGGTCAATCGCTTCAACAACGTGCAGGCGATTGATAAATAATCAGAGAATGGCACGGCCAACTTGGTTAGCTCACTCATACTCGAAAAAATAGGTAATGAGGTGGCCAGGCACATCCTTATTGATGATTTTCGGTTGATGAAATTGGATCCTGCGTATTTTCCAAACAATACGGCGAGAGTGCCGTTTAAGTTTAGCGCGTTTAAGCTGAAGGCTGGACTGTTTTGTTTACATTTGTTAGAATATAGGATATTGGAGGTATCGTTTAATGATACTTAATGATTTTTCATATTTTTTCAACGTAAGAGGTAAAGGCGGAGGTCTTTACAGTTTAGATTTCGAATTTATTCCGGAGATTACCGAAAACTCCAACGTCGAAACTGTTAAAGATGTAATTAAACGGGATTTTGTCAGAATCGAATCCTTTCTTGACTCGTACCTTTTAGATAAAAAGATTTTCGAAATAGAAAAAGAACACTCTTTTACGGATACTCCAGGTACTATAAGTGCCGGCTACGTTTACGAAGGCAAGTTCATAGGAAAGCAAAAAGGAACCATTTCAGATATGCTGTTTGCGGCCATTCCTTCCATTGCAAAGTATTTAGACGTAACGGAAGATGATTTACCGGGGCCGTTTACCAGCATGTCGAGTGAAATAGGATATAGTTTCTCCAAAAGTGTACAACCCTTTTCATCCGCTGCCAAAATAACTCTGAAAATGAAACTCGGCCACAAGTTTAATTTATTGTTATTGCAAGAGGTTTTAAAGCTTCCCGACCTTACGATAAACTCCGATTCACAGAAAAAAATCGACTATTTGTTGAAACTTGTCTCGGAATACAAGACTATCGATCCCGTGAAGCTCCTTAATTCCGACTATTTTTAAAGCTGGTGTCAAACGTTATCCATCGATACGCTATAATTGCTAAAATAAGGATATAAAATGGCATGAAAGGAGGACGCTATGAAAATTGTCGATGTCGATGGCCTATCGGATGAAGCGATCAAGACGATACAGGAGATGGCGGATATTTTAAAAGATGACAGTAATGGTGCATTGAGTGTTGCCGAAGAATTCATCGATGAACTAAAAGCGGGGGTGATGGATGCCCTTGCCCTTTTATACCAGGTTGCATTCAAAAGATTAAAGGACACAGATTACCGCGAAAAGGTGGAGAAATGCATAGTCCTTTTTCGTGCTTTTGTTCGTGTGGTTCGTGTTAATCTCTTGTCCGTTAGCCGTGAGGTCATTCGGACTCGGCGGCAATTGCACCGCCGCCTGCGACACCGGCGAGACGGGCTGCCTGAGTCGCTTTCCCTGCAAGCCTGCCTGATACTTTATGGCGCCAATACCGGCTTTAGCTTTCTTCCTATTATTTTTTGGGGGAACTCCTGTTTGTTATAGCTCTTAAACCGCCAGTTCTAATTTTAACTTTCCTTATCCCTTCCTTATCACACATGTCGTAATACCCTTTGCTTTAGCCATGGGGAGTGACAAAAACATCAATATTTAAAATCCTTTTGCCCCCTCAATCACTTTATCCACCTCTTCTATAGCTTCCCTGGCTAATTCGGGCGTGATATGAGGCTTAATTCTGATTAATTCACTAGCACGCTCCTCAATAGAGCAGTCTGTCTTTATTCGTTTAGTTACATAAAGCGCCGTGGCAAGCCTCTCTAATTCCGAAACCCCTTTGTCACTAAGCTTTTCGGCAATGAATTCAAGCTGTCGATTATATTTTTCCAGAGTTTTAGGAAAATTTTTTGTAAAGTTCCTGCCTTGCTCTGTAGTAATGATTTTAGGACCGTAAGGTGGTGCTTGTGGCTCCAGCTTAAGGAGATCGTCGGCTCTCATGGAAGTTAACTCGTCACGTAGATCGAATGAGTATGGCCCATGTTTGTATAGAATAAAGTCAAAATCCATGGATAGATCCAGAAAATCCGTAAGACAATAGACTGCTTTTTGTAAATGCGTTTCGCCGCACCAATTGCCGTTGTCTCGTAATTTTTCTGTGAGCACAGTAAGAATCGCTTTTCTTTGTAAGCTCTTCATTATTCCACCTCTTCTTGTTTGAATTTAATAATAATTTCATTCTTATTATCTTTTAGCCATTTCCTCGCTTCGTTTAAAATATCCCGATCGGCAAATATATAGTCCACTGAGACGATTGGAACTTTGGCCAAAGTATCTGAAATTGCCGAAGATGAAACAATCTGCCCATCTCGCATTTTTACGGGAAAATCAACCGCACCGCCTTTCTGTTTTTGGGGGCTATATCTTAATTGATCATGTCCAAATTTAACTTGCGCGGCGTCGTAAATAGCCCGGCCTGCATCAGGATTCATTTTCACGTCATTTGGATGAGGCTGATAAAGTAATTTAAAGTGTTCACGGTGAACAATTCGCCTGGCAAAATCATGATTGGAGTCCGCAGTGTCATTAGCTGCTCTAAAAAAACCTGCGGTGACTTCATTGTCTGTCAAGGCAAGAAAATCTTTTATATTCGTTGAAAATTTACCATCAGCCAACCAATGTTCAAGGAAGTCCTTCAAATGTATATCATAGATACGACGAATGGGGTGTAAATAAACCTGCGAAAACATAAAATATCGGGCAAGCATTAGTGCTTCGGCAGATTGCATTCCACCTTCTTCCATCCCTAACGTGGGTTCAACATAATTTTCTTTTTTAACATCGAATGGTGCCGGTGGAAGAATCCTCAGGGTATCGATAAGTCGATAGTGGTCGAATTTCCCGTAAGCCACGCCGAGATGATGGGAGTCCCGAAGCAGGTAATCCATCCGATCAACGCCAAAAGCATCACCAACAATAATTTCCGCAAGGATTTTCTCCCCTGGTGTAAAATCTAAATCTTTTGCCTTTGTGGGCCCGATAGCTAATTTAACAATATCCTCCGCGGGAGTGCTCAAAACGCCGATGTGTTGCGCCAGGATAAAGTAAATAAGTCAAAGCAAGCTGGTGTATATGGCGCAAACGTTGAAAAGGCGGTGAGTCCAATATCCTGCGTTCATGGCTATCAAGCCGCACAAAAACGTGAATCGGGTCACGAATTTCATGTATACTTTTCAACATTAAGCTATCTTCCTTCCATGAGACGAATAACTTTGCCCAACATTTTACAAGACATCGGTAGCATTTCACGAGAATTAGCTCCCGTTTTCCCCTTTAAATTCCGGTTTTATCATAGACTAGATTACACCAGCACCCTTTTCAATATAATAACATGACGGCAATATACAGTGCCAAAGAGAATTTTCTGATTTTAACTCCGGAAGTCTTGCCCATGTTCCCCCGTAGAGCCCGCCGGGGCCCGGCCGGGGGCATGAATTCATTGCCAGCCGGCATAATTTTGCTATTTTGCCACTTTTCTTATGCACCCCGTAGTATTTGCGTATAGAGAAAATGTATAATAAAACGTGTTATAATACTCGTGGAGGTACTTAAATTGAACAATACGTATAAGAATATATTCGTGTGGTTATTGATAGGTGGTCTTTTGATCGTCTTATTCAACTTGTTAAGCATTCCGAAGCCGGTTTCCGAGGAGATAATCTTCTCCGACTTCCTGTCTAAACTGGAAAGCGGCGCCATCGAAGAGGTATCCATCAAGGAAAACGAGCTAAGCGGGCATCTGAAAGACGGTAAGACCTTCAAGACGTACGCGATGGAGTATCCGGACCTCGTAAAAGAGCTAAGGGCAAAAAACGTTAAGATCTCGGTCAGGCCCCCCGCTGCAAGCCCCTGGTACGTGAATTTCTTCTTCTCCTGGGGACCGATAATTTTTCTTGCGCTCATCTGGATATTTTTTATGAGGCAGATGCAGATTGGAGGCAACAAGGCCATGTCCTTTGGCAAGTCCAAGGCCAGGCTCGTATCCGACAAAAACGTCAAGGTTACGTTCAAGGACGTGGCGGGCATAGAAGAGGCGAAAGACGAGGTACAGGAGATAATAGACTTCCTCAGGGATCCCCAGAAATTCACCAAGCTCGGAGGGCGCATACCAAAGGGTGTGCTTCTGGTAGGGCCCCCCGGCACGGGCAAGACACTCCTGGCAAGGGCCATAGCAGGCGAGGCCGACGTACCGTTTTATTCCATATCCGGATCGGACTTCGTAGAGATGTTCGTAGGCGTTGGAGCCTCCCGCGTGAGGGATCTATTCGATCAGGCCAAGAAAAACGCCCCCTGCATTATATTCATCGACGAGATAGACGCCGTTGGCAGGCACAGGGGTGCCGGGCTTGGCGGCGGACACGACGAAAGGGAACAGACTCTCAATCAGCTCCTCGTGGAGATGGACGGTTTCGAGGGTAAGGAAGGCCGCATAGTGATAGCGGCAACCAACAGGCCGGACGTTTTAGACCCGGCACTTCTGAGGCCGGGGCGCTTCGACCGCCAGGTAGTCGTCTCCCATCCCGACGTAAAGGGCCGCGAGGAGATCCTGAAGGTTCACACGAAGGAAATACCCCTGGACCCGAACGTGGAATTGGCAATCATAGCCCGCGGTACGCCCGGCTTTACCGGTGCCGACTTAGCGAATCTGGTTAACGAGGCGGCCCTTCTTGCAGCCCGCTACACGAAGGAAAAGGTGGATATGAAGGACTTTGACATGGCCAAAGACAAGGTGCTCATGGGAGTCGAGCGCAGGAGCATGATAATCAGCGACGAGGAGAAGAAAAATACCGCTTACCACGAATCCGGCCATGCCCTCGTGGCAAAACTTACTCCGGGTACCGATCCCGTACATAAAGTATCGATAATCCCCCGCGGCAGGGCTCTCGGAGTTACCCAGCAGTTGCCTATAGACGACAGGTACACGTATTCGAGGGAATACCTGCTGAAAGCCCTGAAAGTTCTCATGGGTGGAAGAGCGGCCGAAGAGCTCGCACTCAACCACATGACCACCGGTGCAGGCAACGACATCGAAAGGGCCACTGACCTCGCAAGAAAAATGGTCACCGAATGGGGCATGAGCGAAAACATGGGCCCACTGACCTTCGGGAAAAAAGACGAGCAGATCTTCCTGGGACGCGAAATCGTAAGACACAAAGATTACAGTGAAAGAACCGCCGAAAAAATAGACGAAGAGGTAAAGGATCTCGTACTGAAAGCCTACCTCGCCAGCAAGCAGATACTCAATGAAAACTACGACTTGCTGGAAGCCATGGCTAAGAAGCTCCTGGTCAAGGAAACCATGGATAGCAGCGAAATAGATCTGCTTATAGCAGAGGTAAACCATCCGGAAACCGTAACGACGTGATTCTTTCGGTAGGAAAGCACTTTTTTGACTTCGATAAAAAGACTTACCTCATGGGCATACTCAACGTAACGCCGGACTCTTTTTCGGATGGAGGCAGGTTTTTCGACAAAAACGCAGCCGTCGCCCGCGCCTTCGAAATGGCCGGGGAAGGTGCCGATATCATAGACGTAGGCGGCGAGTCGACAAGGCCCGGCGCCGAGCCCGTAGGGCAGGACGTCGAGCTTAAGCGTACTATCCCCGTCATAGAGTGGCTTACCCAAAAAAACCCAAAACTTGGCATTCCCATCTCGATAGATACGTACAGGGCCCGTACGGCCGAAGAGGCACTGGAGGCTGGTGCATCCATCGTTAACGACGTAAGCGGCCTGAGTGGCGACCCGGCCATGTCTTACGTTGTAGCAAAAAAAAATGCCGCAGTCATAATCATGCACATTAAGGGCACTCCGAGGTCTATGCAGGCTAACCCGGTTTACGCTGACCTCTTCGGCGAGATTGCGGCCTACCTGGCCGATGGTATAGAGACGGCTATAAAAGCCGGAATTCCGGCAGATAAGATATTAATAGATCCGGGCATAGGGTTTGGCAAGACATTCGACCACAATCTTTTGCTTCTTCAGGGACTTGGAAGACTCAGGGCCCTCGGCAAACCCATCGTAGCCGGCACCTCCAGGAAGGCATTCATTGGGCATATACTGGGGCAACCGGAGCCCTCGGACAGGTTAACCGGTAGTCTTGCCGCGGCTGCCATTTCAGTTTTAAACGGTGCAAACGTCATAAGGGCCCACGACGTAAAAGAGACGGCCATGGCGATAAAGATAGCCGACGCCGTCAGGTACGCAAATTAACCGCAAGTTATGAAAGCCATAGCATTACTCGGCCCCACGTGCGTAGGCAAGACAAGTGCCTCGATTCTTCTGGCCGAGCACTTGTCTACTGAAATAATCGGCGCAGACTCGATGCAGATATACAAGGGAATGGACGTAGGCACGGCAAAACCCGATGCCACCGAACGTGCAAGGGTCAGGCATCACATGATAGACGTGGTAGAACCTACGTGCAACTACAGTGCCGGGGAATATCTGTCCCGCGTGTCTCTTATTATCGAAGCACTCACGGCAAGAGGCAGCACACCCCTGGTTGTCGGCGGCACAGGCCTTTACGTACGTGCCATGTCATCGGGCCTCTTCAGTGCCCCGGCGGCGGACTGGCAGTTTCGCCACCGACTTGCCTCCATAGAAGAGAAAAAAAGCGGGATGCTCTACAGGTACCTCCGGCGGATAGACCCCGCCGCCGCCCGCAAAATTCACCCCTCCGACGTAAAAAAGACCGTCCGCGCCATAGAGGTATACGTTAAAAGCGGCAAGCCAATATCGCTGCTTCAGAGCACCGGTACGCGTCCCCTGCCCTACGAGTTCATAAAGATCGCCCTCTACCGGGACAGACAAGAGCTTTACGCCATGATAGAGCGGCGGGTGGACGAAATGCTCGAAGGCGGCCTCGTTGGCGAAGCTCAAAGGCTCTACCCGTTGGGCCTGGCCAGAACCCCGATGCAGGCGATCGGATACAAGGAGGTCTTTGCTTACATCGAAGGCAGATGTACCCTTGATGAATCGTCGGCGAGCATAAAGACTGCCACAAGGCACTATGCCAAGCGCCAGTTCACATGGTTTAACAAAGAGCGGGACCTGCACTGGGTAGACGTAACCGGAGTAGTCGACCCATGCCGGATATTCGAAAGGATTATTTCGAAATTACGAGATATAAACTTGAAATATTGATGAAAATAATATATCGTATAAATAAACAAGTATCGAACATAAGGAGTGTATCTATGGGAGGAGCTAAGTTGACAAACTTGCAGGACCAGTTTTTGAACCAGTTACGTAAGGAAAAGATAACCGTAATAGTATATCTTACCAATGGGGTGAGGCTAAAGGGGACAATCAGGTCTTTCGATAATTTCGTGATTATCCTGAAAGACACCAGGAACCAGTTGATATACAAGCACGCAGTATCGACCATAGTACCCGAACAGGACGTGAATCTGAAGATAGAACTGGAAAATGAACAATAGAAACCCCCTGCCTGCCGTGGACGTAAATCCGGGGCACTGAGAGGTAGTATCGATAAAGAGGAAAAGCGGCCCATATGGGCGGGTTTTGCCAGATGGCTTCGCCGTCGTCGGCAAATCCCCCGGACTTGCCTCGTAACGGTTAGCGGCCAGAGGCCGGCAGTTCAAATTGTTTCTAATCCAGGCAATAAAAACGACAAAATACATATACATTATAATTTTACGTTAAAGGGAGACCAAAAATGATTAAGTTTATGCACAAGCACGCAAAATTCTTTTATATATTCTTCTTTCTCATAATTATCTCGTTCATATTTTTCTACATAGGCCCGGTAGACAACCGTAACGCAATACCCCTCATCGAAGTCGCAGACAAGAAGATTTATGCCGACGAATACTGGAAGTCCTATGAAAACGCGAAGAACTACTACCAGACCCTGTACAAAGGCAAGTTAGACAGCGAAACCGAAAAGAAGCTTAACCTCAAGCAGATCGTTCTCAATTCCATGGTCGAAAACGAACTCCTCCTCACACTTGCCGGTAAGTTAAATATCACCATAAGCGACGATGAGGTAGCCGACGCCATAGCCATGGATCAAGCTTTCATAAGAGACGGCTCCTTTAACAAGGAGGTGTACCTCAGGGTGCTTCAGCTCAACAGGATGACTCCGACGTACTACGAAACAAAGAAGAGGCAGGAACTCATCATAGCCAGGACGAGGAAGTTCATAGAGCTTGCAGCCGTTGCCTACAACGTTCTGCCGCCGGATATCCCCGAAAAGATGAAGGAGAATAAAAAACTGATGGATGCCATAATGAAGTCGGCGAATATGGAATCGAAGTCGAAACTCGTCAGTTCTTACGTAGAGGGTTTGAAGAGAATCATACCGGTAAAAATACGCTCGGACATCATAACCCAGTCATAGAAAAGGATTTTTTTTAACCGCGCGAATGCGGCTGAACGTCTTGAAAGACACGAAAGGCACAAAAAATAAGGAATAAAACAAATATGAGTTTTACCGATAAGCTTAAGAAAGGACTGCAAAAGACAAAAGCCGTTCTTTTCATGGAGATAGACGCTTCCCTATTCACGAGGGGGATTGGTGAGGACTTATTCTTAGAGATTGAAGAGAAGCTTATCGCCGCAGACGTAGGTGTTAAGGCCTCCATGGAGATAGTAGAGCGCCTGAGAGAGGCCCACAAATCTGGCAAGCTGAAGAAGCCGGCCGACCTGAAACCCACACTCAAGTCCATCGTACTGGACATATTGGGTCTGCCCCAGCCTTTCGTCATATTCGGAGAGCGTCCCTTCGTCGTGCTATGTATAGGCGTAAACGGCGTCGGCAAGACGACTACTATAGGTAAATTAGCACACAAGGCCATTACCGAAGGCCATGGAGTGGTAATGGCCGCCGCCGATACTTTCCGGGCTGCGGCCATAGAGCAGTTGGACATCTGGTCAAAGCGCACCGGAGCACAGATTGTAAAGCACCAGCCAGGCTCGGATCCGGCAGCCGTTGCCTTCGACGCACTGGAAGCGGCCAAATCCCGCGGCCTCGATTTATGTATTATAGATACCGCCGGGCGCCTCCACACAAAGACCCCCCTCATGGAGGAGCTGAAGAAGATAAAGCGTGTTTTGGCCAAGTCCGTAAATTTCGCTCCACATGAAACCCTCCTCGTAGTAGATGCCACCAACGGCCAGAACGCTCTTCACCAGGCACGCATGTTCAACGAAGCCATAGGCGTAACCGGCCTGGTACTGACAAAACTCGATGGCACCGCAAAAGGGGGCATAGTGCTGGCTATCAGGCGCGAACTTAATATTCCTATAAGAATGATCGGTGTCGGAGAGAGCATAGACGATTGCCGCGATTTCGTTCCCGAGGAGTTCGCCTCGGCGCTCTTCGATTAGGTTTCCGATGACGGTATTTCGTAAGGAGGTGTTATGAAAAAAGACTTCAAACAAATATATCAATTCAAAATCACGCTAAAAGACATAAAACCACCAGTTTGGAGGCGAATAATGGTTCCCGGAACATTTACTTTCGAGAATTTGCACTTTACGATACAGGATGCCATGGGGTGGTCGGATTCTCATTTACATGCCTTTTTTATTGTGAATCCTGCTACGGGAATGAAAGAAGAAATAGGCAATCCCAATGGAGGCGATCCTTTCGATGATGTCGATGATAGCGAGATTTTGTCCGGACGGAAGAAAATGATTTCCAGGTATTTTACCATTGGAAATAAGAAGGCAAATTACGTTTACGATTTTGGAGATAATTGGGAGCATGTAGTACTATTGGAGAAGATACTTCCACGAGATGACACGTCGATAAAGTATCCTGTTTGCATCGGTGGCAAGCGTGCGTGTCCACCCGAGGATTGCGGCGGTCCATGGGGTTATGAGGGCTTTTTGGATGCGATAACGGACCCCAAACGTGAAGAGCACGACGAAATGCTGGAGTGGGCGGGGGAAGAGTTCACTCCCGAACATTTTGACCCGAAAGAAATTAAGTTTCGTTATTCCTGGTAAGCGCCCGTTAATCCTGGCAGGCGGAGGAAGGACATATGATGGATAGCATAAAATGTGAAATAGTTTTTTTATTACAAAATCTGAAGAGGAGGTCCGGATGAAAACGAAGTCGTCTGAGGTGTACGGAATATGAAAAAATACCTGGTGTTGGTAATCGCTTTCGTGGTACTTGTATCGGTACCTCTGTACTACGTGCTCTCTACGAAGTCCCCGAAGGTGGAGGGTTTGGCAGAGCTCGAGAAGCTCCCAAAAAAGAAAGAGTTGCACCTGAAGGTAACAAGCAACAGGAAGATACACTCTGTAAAGATAACCATCAGTCAGGGCGGCAAAGTGGTGGAGCTTGTAAATGTCTCGCCAAACGCTAACGGCGTGGAGTTCCCTCTTATTGTGGAGCCCAGGAAACTATCCATCGCGGATGGAGAGGCAGAGGTGTCCGTTTTTGCAAAGGCCGGCTTCCTGGCCAAGACGCAGATGAAATTTAAATCGATTGTGAAGACCACTCCTCCAATGGTATCCGTCATAGACAACTCCTATTTAGCAGACCAGGGATCCTCGGCTGCCGTATTGATAAACGCAAAGGACGCCTCCAGGGTTTACGTAAAGGAGGGCGAAAAGACGTTCGCCGCCACCAACTCCATATTTGACGACAAGAGCCGGTACTTCTGTATCTATCCTATAGACACTGAACTCCCTCTGAACACCGCGATTACCGTCGTGGCCGAGGACGACGTGGGTAACAGGTCACAGTCAGCGATAAAGACCATTCTGAAGAGAACCATATGGCGGCAGGATACCCTTAAGATCAGCGACGACTTCATCAGGCGGGTGGTAAATCCCCTCCTTGGGGATGAGAACCTCCCACCCGTAGAAAGCTTCATAAAGGTCAACGAACATTTGCGACAGGAATCGGAAAACAAGGTAAAAGAAATTACAAAAAAGAGTGCCGACAAGATTCTCTGGGATGGCCCCTTTATCCAGCTTCCAAACAGCCAGGTGTTCGCCCACTTCGGCGACAAGCGCAGCTACGAGTATGACGGCAAAATAGTGAGCCACAGCATCCACTATGGCTTTGACCTTGCCACCATCGCCAACCACCCGGTGGAAGCCTCCAACTCCGGTGTCGTCGTCTATGCCGGAGAACTGGGTATTTACGGAAACGCCATCATCATAGACCACGGCCTGGACCTTTTTTCCCTTTACGGGCACCTCTCCTCGGTAGGAGTGAGCCAGGGCCAACAGGTGAAAAAACACGAAGTGATCGGTAAAAGCGGTATGACGGGATTTGCCGGAGGCGATCACCTGCATTTCGCCATCCTCGACCATGGACAGTACGTCAACCCCGTCCACTGGTGGGACAAGATGTGGATAGAAAAAAGAGTCCTCAACGTGTTGAAAAGCAAGGGTTGAGAGTGAATTATTAATGGGAGCATAATTATACGAACATATCATGGCAGCTCTCAGAGTTCATTCACGATCCGGGCGTACTGGCCATCTATTTACTAACGCCCACTTTGATAAGTCTTTTTAATAAACCGCTTGTAAAAGCTTCTTACAGATAACTTTTTTTCTTCAAAACCTCGACCACCCTGTAACCACCGCAGGGTGGAGAGTGAACACCCGTCACATAGTCGCAGCCGTCCGCGAAAAAATCACAGCGCAGGCATATCTCCTCTTTTATGAACCGTTCGTGGGTGAAATCGGGTTTGAGATCCTCGCCGGTAGTGAGGTGCTCAAGTTCGGGGGCACCAATCCTGTCTCTTACGTATTTGTAAGTACCACAGAGGAGCGATTCTTTTCCCTCACTATAAAATTCGCAAAACGGTTTGCATATGAGCTTCGTGTAAGCGGCGTCTTTCATCTGCCGGATTTCTTTTTTCATCTGCCGGATTTCATCGATCGGAGTAGTACACTTGTACTGCATTATCCGTGGGTACGTAAAAAACGATCGGATCCCCGATGCCTTTTTTCAGTGCCTCGTCATAGACCAGGACGGGGTTTTTGCCGTGGCATACCACCTCTCTGTCTCCGTAGTGGCGCGTGGCCACGAAATGGCCACAATACTTCTCACATTCCTGTATTTCCAACGTGCTGAATATGGTTAATCCCGTCAAGCCAGCCTCCCATTAATTTACAATGCTCAAACTGTATTATGATAAAACAATCTTAATAGAATATTCACTATATCTTTAAATCTTATTACGCTCTACATCAAAATGATACAATATCACACAACATCGAAAATCAAAGAGTGAGTACTGCAGGTGCAAGCCCCGGGATTTCTTCATCACCTGGTCAGTAACTTTGGGCCACCTTATTGAAAAAAAATTACGGACAC
>JADFXJ010000192.1 GCA_015233615.1 Nitrospirota bacterium | reverse complement strand
CCCGACGGCGTGCACACGTTGTCGGCACACCTCCTGGTCCTGAATCTGCCGGTGGATTTCTTTAACTCCCCGGCATTTGTTATCATCCGATCGACTTCGGACATTATTTCCATGGACGCGCTTTCCATGCCGATGGATATTTCGGAGGTCTTTTCTATGCTGGAGAGGATCTCGTCCGCCGTTGCGCTCTGCTCGTCCACGGCAACCGCTATATGGGTTATCTGGTCTTTTACCGCCGACACCGCCGTTACTATGTCGTTTAAAGACGTGCCCACCTCCTGCATAAACCCGGTAGCCTTGTCCACTCCCACGGAGGCCGCTTCCATAGACCTGGTCGTTTTCCCGGCACTGGCGATAACCGCGCTTATCTTAGCCGATATTTCGGTGGTTGCCGTCTTCGTCTTTTCCGCCAGTTTTCGAACCTCGTCCGCCACTACGGCAAACCCTCTTCCCTGTTCGCCGGCCCTGGCCGCCTCTATTGCCGCATTCAGGGCAAGAAGGTTCGTCTGGTCGGCTATGTCGTTGATAACCGTGATAATGCCCGATATTTCGTTGACGCTGCCGACTAATTCTTTCGTCACGGTCGACAGCTCGACGGTTGAGCCGGCAACCGTGTTGACCATGTCCACGGCACCGTCGGCCGTCTCTTTACCCCTGACGGCTATCTCCATCGCCCGGGTGGAGCTGTCCGACGCCTGCGAGGCATTTACGGCAATGTTGGAGATAGTGCTGCTTAACTCCTGCGCCGCCGCCGCTATCTGCCCCCCCTGGGAGTGCTGCGCCTTTATGCCCTCGTTGGATTGCTCCACCTTTTCCCTTACTACGCTCATGGCGCTTATGACGTTGTTGGTCGACATAATCGTATCGCTCAGCACTTCGTTTAAAGAATCGACCATTTTGCCGATACTCACGGCAAGACTGTCTATTTCGTCACCGTATGAGACTTCGGTAAGCCCCGGTGCGTATGCAGGCCGGGACGAACTCCCTCCTGCTGCCAGGCCCACGTCCAGGTCGAGGTTTCCATGGCCCACCTCTTCGGCTATATGTACCACTTCGTTTAAAGGTTTCAATATCATCTTGCTTAACATGACGTAGATAAATACGGCTAGCACCAAAAATACTATGAACACCACTACGGCAGCCTGCAGTACGCTCCTGAATATCTCCGACTGCAAGTCCTTTTTGGGATACGCGGCCACTACGTTGAAACCCCATTGAGTAAACGGCATTCCGACTATCGTCCATTCGGCGCTGCCGCCGGAGCCGTCAGCCGTACTGCTAACCGTGCTATTGGCCGTGCTGCCGTTAGTGGTATTTGCCACGGAGGAATTTACGGTATTGGCAGAGGTCTTCAATATTTTTTCGATATCTTCGGGGGTTACGTTGTTTGAGTGAAAACGCACCTTGCCGGTACCATCGAGTACCGCCAGAAAGCCGTTGTGCAGTATTGTGGCGTTGCTGACCACGTCATCTATCCCCTTCATCGCGTCAACCTTGTAACCGACGTAGTAGATGCCGATGGTATCCTGAAGCGCCTCCTTAAGCGCTTCCCTGTTGTTGTTCTTTATCGGCACGTACCCGGTAATGTAAGGATTTCCAAGAATGTCCACCTCCCCGTAAAAAGGCCGCCCTGCCAGTACCTCTTTGATGGCCTTGCCATTGGGGTCCAGCAGGGTGCCGATGGCACGGGAGCCGTCCTGCTTTTTAACGTTCGTCGATATCCTGACGAAATCGTTGCCGCTTTTGACGAAGAACGTCGCAGTCCCACCCATGGTTTTCGCTACGTCGTCGACGAGAGCGAACCGGTTTGCCATGGATATTTGCGGCTTGCCCGAAGCGCCTCCTCCAAACGTAAGATCCGGCACCGACTTGCCGGCAACCACCACGGTGGTGCTGCCGTTAAGGGAAGGCTCGCCAATGGCTGCGGATTTATCCATGAGATACGCCATCGACCTCTTTACCTCCTCCTTTAGGAGAAGGTCTATCGTGGAAAGCACCTGTAATACCGCGTCCGAAGAATTCTTTATCTGGGCATTTACCAGTTCGTTCGTACGCTGCCTGACGTTCTTTATGATTACAAATTGCAGTGCTCCCATCACTATAAACATCACCAGTACGATAGGTATTATGAACTTCCATATGAGTTTCTTTCCCATTTTTATGCGTTCTCCTTTTTGAATTATTATTTTTGCTGTTTTTTGCTTTCTTTTGGTATAGACTCGCTGCGGTAAATGTTCGTTGAATGCGTTAAATCCATCTGCTAAATAATTTACCATATTACGGGCAATAGTGTAAATGGATCCAAAAACGCCTGCTCAAGCGCCTGCTTATAATCGAATTCTTAGTAGGAGTTGCAATCTTATAGCGGAATTCAGTGGGATACAATACAAAGGACTAGACTGCCGGACAAGCTGGAATGACGAATAGTACCAAATGGCATTCAAAAGAGTAAAGGACAAAAGATTAACACGAAAAGCACGAACAAAGGCACGAAAGGCACGAAAAAGTACAGAATTGCATAGTCCTTTTTCGTGTTTTTCGTTATTTTCGTGTCTTTCGTGTTAATCTTTTGTCTGTCCTTTACTCGTTTGACCGCAACTTGATATAGGGCCGGAATGACGAGTAGATAAATCGACGCAGCCCCCCTGCCCGTCATTCCCCTTTCCGTCATTCCGGCTTGTCCGGCAGTCTAGCCCTGAATCCGTGTGGCTGCTGTATTGCATCCCACTGAATTCCGCTATAAATGTAATATAGCGGCAGGCCAGTGGCATGCGATACAAAGGACAGATTCCGGATAGTGTCGTGTCAGGCGTAAAATGTCGCATTCATAATGAACCGAACCTTCAGCCAGATTCGCCAGCCGGAAACTGTTCTTGTCCTTTCTGTCATCCTCGCCCCCGTTGCCGCCAGGGGCAGGCTTTGCGGGGATCCAGTCCTTGCTTTTGCCGTTATTCCCACTATGATTGCAACCTTGGTATCAGGCCCGAAGTAATAATGAAAATTATATCACAAGTTAAACGTAGCGTTAATATAACAGGATATAAATATAAATAGCGTTTACTTAATAGTTACTTATTACTATACAACGTATTACATTTGACATTATTTAATAATATAGGCTTAGATAAGATTTGTCTATTGACATTAGTAAGAGTAATATGATAGGTTTCCATTAAGACGAATCGTTAGGATTCATTGTCGCCCCCCGCACGGGGGCGTGGATTGAAACAAACACCGGCATGATTTTAATTATAGGCGTTGGCGAAAATTAAAACATGATGCGTTTTAGCGCAAGGGAGGGTTTTATTATGAAATGGTTATTTGACGTGAAAATCGGCACGAAGCTGGTAGGAGCGTTCATGCTCGTAGCGATGTTAACGGTGGCAGTCGGAGTGGTAGGAATCAGGAACATGTCCGTTATCGACGAAAAGTCCAATAGCATGTATGATCATGAGCTTTTAGGGCTTTCATATATTAAGACGGCGTTCATCGATTCGATTAATGTAGCCCGCATGGAGAAAAACTATATCCTGTCTTTCAACGAGGAGATGCGCAAGGAGTATTTGGAAAAGGTAAACGAGCGATGGAAGTCTTTTCATGAAAACATCGAAAAGGCCAGGCCTCTTTTTTATTCCGAAAAGGGCAAAGAGCTTTTCGCTAAACTGGAGCCCGCTGTAAACGAATGGGAACAGGCTCAAAAACAGGTGATGGACGCGGCCTCGAAGGAAAAATTCGACGAAAGGAAGGACTCGGCCATGTTGTCTTTCGGGCTGGCGAGAGACAAAATTAACGTCGTCAATGGCTTGATGAGCGAGTTAGCCACTCTTAAAGAGAATGACTCGAAAAAGGAGTCCGAAGAGAACAAGGAAACGTACTACGGCAGCCGTGCGTTAATGATTGGGCTTATCATAGGGGCGGCTGTGTTGGGCATGATTTTGGGTTTCTTTATTTCGAACTCCATAAGCGCGCCGCTTAAAAAAGGCGTAGCATTTACCGAGGCGATTGCCGGAGGCGATCTCAGCCGGCACTTAGACGTAGACAGTGGGGATGAGGTGGGGCAGCTTGCGGCGGCGTTAAACAACATGGTAAGCAAGTTGACGATGGTCGTTGGCAACGTAAGGACGGTGACGCGAAACGTGGCCTCCGGCAGCGGAGAGCTCAGTTCTACGGCACAGATGATTTCCCAGGGAGCTACCGAGCAGGCGGCGTCCATACAGGAAGTATCGTCGTCGATGGAACAGATGTCGTCCAATATTAAACAGAGCGCGGATAACTCCCGGCAGACCGAAAATATTTCCGGCAAGTCTTCACGGGACGCGGAGGAAGGCGGCAGTGCCGTAGAGGACGCAGTGGAGGCGATGAAGGAGATCGCCAGCAAGATAACTATTATAGAAGAAATAGCGAGGCAGACGAACCTCCTGGCTTTAAACGCAGCAATCGAGGCCGCGCGTGCGGGTGAGCATGGAAAGGGGTTCGCGGTAGTGGCCTCCGAAGTCAGGAAGCTGGCCGAACGCAGCCAGAAAGCCGCCGGCGAGATAAGCCAGCTTTCCACGTCGAGCGTT
>JADFXJ010000077.1 GCA_015233615.1 Nitrospirota bacterium | reverse complement strand
TGTTTCCATGAAGGTTTAAAATGTATATCTCATTAAAACTGTCAAGCAGCTTCTTCCTCATCCCCCTGTGGATTAATCCCGATAAATAGGAATTATTTGTAATCATTCCGATAATTCCTTTGCCGTCACGGTCAATCTTCCAGTGTGCGAATCTAATAAACTTTATATAGTCATCTGATAGGGGCTGAATGTTTCTTTCGGTTCGGACATCCTCTTTATATACGTTCATTTCCTGCTCGATGAAGTTTGATTTATTTACGGAACTTACAGAGTACGGGGGATTTCCTAATATCACCAATATCGGATGTTCTTTCTTTAATCTGCCTGCAAGGTGTGATTCTTCAGAAAGCGAAGACATTCCGGGTAATTGTGTCTCGGGAAGTTCTTCCATCTCAAGGGTATTGGTGAGATACAGTTTTACCCTGTCATCCATTGCCAGCCTGTATCCTAATTCTTCAAGCAGGAATGACATCTTTAAATGGCCGACTGCATAAGGAGCCATCATCAATTCGAAGGCATAGAAATTTTTCAGTATATGGTCTTTGATAAAGTTATCTCTGCCTCCTTCCCCGTACTTTATTACAAATTCCTCGACTGCTACTTTTGCCGTCTCCGCCAAAAAAGTAAGCGTGCCTGCTGCCGGGTCTAATACGGTTACATTCTTATCCGAGAATCCGTCAGGTCTGTTAAACTGCTCCTTTAGGATGCTATGAAGTGAACGGACTATGTAAGAAACCACGGGCTCGGGGGTGTAATAGACTCCCCTCATCTCTCTTGTTTTCGGGTCATACTGGGCAAGAAAAGTTTCATAGAAATGAATGATAGGGTCTTTGCCTTTGCCCTCATGGAAATATTGATGGAGTAGTTTGTGAATATCCGTAACGGCAAGGATTTCTGATATATCGTCAATAATCCATTCCATCTGAGGAGGGAGTGAACCCCAGGAAACGAATTGAAATACGTCTTTAAGGATACCGATTGTCTGAGGGATATTGTCATAAGCAAGTTTTCTGTTAAAACCATTGTCGCAGCGGCTGCGGGCTGCAAACAGGCCATAGGTGATCGTCTGCGCATACAGGTCTGAAAATTCATCTTCTGTAAGACTGCCGATAAGGTAATCCCTGAAAGCCTTATAAAAGCCCCTGATAAATCCCTTGCCTGACAGTTGTTCTTCCCTCAGTTCCTGTGCTATAACTTCATCCTTTAAAAAACGTGTCCTTTTGGCAAGTTCTATTGCCAGGGTCTTTGCATCGTAGACGTTAGGTATCGAAAAGGAAAAGAACTTTTCAAGCAACTGCATGAACTCCGGTTCTTTCTCCGGCGGCGGGGTGGTTTTCACCTTGTTAAGTATCAAAGGTCTGCCGACAAGGACTTTATCGGTTAGTACCCCGTTACGGTAAAGCCTGAACTCAAGGAAATTGGTCAATATCAGATTAGGGAAGGTATGCCGGTATATCTTCAACTGTTCCGTATCTTCTATCTTGTCGAGGTTTTCGACCGTGGGGTCTTTTGCCTCTATATATCCGGTAATATGCAGTTTTCCATCCCATACCCTGAAATCAGGGTTGCCACCTTCCGTCTTTTTAGGCAGAATCGTTATATGGGTGTTTTTCTTTCCGGTTGAAGCGCCGTGTTCATTAAGCAGATCTTTAAGGACAGGATAGTAGCTTTCTTCTCTCGCGTCTCCATAAATAGCAATATCCGCTATTTGTTTTAAATAGATTTTCAGCATTTTCAGGATGATCTCTTCACGTCCGGAATTATAAAACCTCCGTTTTCTTTAAAGTAGTTACAGTAATTTGCTCTTTTCTTCGATGAGGTTCAGCAGTGCGTTAAAAGCGTTAATGAACTGTTTTACGCCATCGTCTTCGAGCTCACGGGCCACTTGCTCTACGTTAATATTCAGGTCTTCGAGGGAGTTGAGTACGACATCCACGTCTTCGAGGACTTTGTCTACGGTTCTTACGATGGCACCGTGGTTTCTGAAGCACTTTACGGTATCTTCTGGTATAGTGTTTACAGTTTGCGGCCCTATCAGGTTGTCTACGTAGTGGCAGTCGCCGTAATCCGGGTTTTTTGTGCTGGTGCTCGCCCAAAGGAGGCGCTGTACATGGGCTCCCCTATCTTTAAGCTTGAGGAACCTGTCCGACGAAAAGGTGGATACCATAACCTGGTAAGCAGATTTGGCGTTTGCTATGGCCGCTTTCCCCATGAGAGATTTTAGCCAGTCATGCTCCTCGGTGTTGTTGTACAAGCCCATCTTGCCGTTGAGGAGCTTGTCTATCGCAGTGTCCATGCGGCTTACGAAAAAGCTGGCCACGGAGGCCACTGCGCTTATGGGGTGTCCATTTTCGAGTCTGCTTTCCAGTCCTTCGATGTAAGCCTCTATAACACCGCCGTAGCGCTCTACGGAAAACAGCAGGGTAGCGTTTACGTTATATCCCTCCGAAGTCAGACGGGCAATTGCCGGGAGTCCCTCTTTAGTGGCAGGCACCTTTATCATCACGTTTGGACGCCCTATGCGGCTGAAAATATCCCGTGCCTCGGCTATGGTTGCCTCCGTGTCGTAGGCAAAGTTCGGATCTACCTCGATGCTCACGTAGCCGTCCTTGCCGCCGGTAGAGTCGTACACGGGCATTAAAAGGTCTGCAGCGTCTCTTATATCCCCGATTTCGAGATGGTAGAAGATCTCCTTGGAGCCCATGTTTCCCTCCCTGGAGAGCCTCTTCATAGGTTCGAGATAGTCGGAGCCCTCTTTTATGGACTTATAGAATATGCTCGGATTAGAGGTTATCCCCATGAGGCCGTCTTCGTCAATCATTTTCTTTAACCTGCCGGAATTTATGAGCTCCCTGCTTATGTTGTCATACCAAAAACTCTGTCCCGCCTTGCCAAGCTCTTTTAATGGGTTGGAAATCACGTATTCCTCCTAATGAAGCGATAATTTATACTATAAAATAGCTTTTCTTCGTTATAATGATATTTATGAAGATAATTATACTATACGGCCGGCCTTTATTTCACGAATATTATTCGGGAGTGGGCGGCAAAATTTGTTAAAAAATTTGCCCAAAAATTAATTTAGATGTTTTTTACAGGCCAAAAATTATATAATACTAAATATTTGGATACGACTGTAACTCCCTAATTCCAATCGGACAGGAGAAACAATATTTAAAATTGGAGGATTTAAGTGGCATTTGATAAAGGCATGAGGATATTGATAGTAGACGATTTTTCGACGATGAGGCGTATCATAAAGAACATACTCAAGCAACTTGGTTTCGAGAAGATGGAAGAGGCCGAGGACGGTGCGCATGCTTACCAAAAATTACAGGCAGGCGAGTACGACTTTCTGATAACGGATTGGAACATGCCTAACGTGACCGGCCTGGAGCTGTTGAAAAAGGTGAGGGCGGATGCAAAGCTAAAGGCGCTTCCCGTGTTGATGGTTACTGCGGAGGCCGAAAAAGAGCAGGTCATAGAAGCGGTCAAGGCTGGTGTCAACAACTACATTATCAAGCCCTTTACCGCGGACGTGCTGAAAGAGAAGATAGACAAGATATTCGACAAGCTCAAAGGCAAGTAATCTTGCTTCGTGCCTTACGTTGACCTTTGGGTTGACCTTGGAAGGAAGTTTGTATTTTATGTCCCGGGCGAAACATCTCAGTTTCTGAGACACTCATCTTATTTTTTGGAGGTTAGAATGGCTACAAAAAACATTATAGGTTCTTTTGACGATCTTATCGAGCTCGCTACAAAGTTTGTTGAGCAGCAGGGCGGGAAGTGGGACCATGCCGCATGGCTGGAATTCCTCTCCGAGATACAGAAGAACGGCTACAACCTTTCTCACGACATGCAGTCATACCTGGGCTCGATGCTGGAGTCCCTGAAGAAGGTTCACGGCTCCATTAATTCCACCGGCAGGATAGAGAGCGTAATGCTCGGCCTGTCCGAAAGCACCGTCAACTTCATCAAAAGTACTAAAGGTATGTGGGATCAGAGCAACTGGGATTCTTTCCTGAAGGATCTGCAGAAGAAAGGCCTTGAACTTACCGATGAGACGACCTCTTACGTGGGCGGTGTTTTAGAAGCTGCCAAAGAGCTCTACTCATTCCCGTTGTCGTCGAAAAAAGATAAATAGTTTCGGAATCCGGCAATATTGTAATTCATAGTGCAGTTAGCGACGATAACTGCGACTAACCGCCAATATAAAAAACATGAAAAGATTAGGAATTCTCGCCGCGAAGGGGTCTTCGGGGGATTGGCTCTCCCGAAGTTCCCAAAGGCCCAAAAGCTCTGTAAGCAACAAAAGCATAGCGGCAAAGCCGTGTATACGATTTAAAGAGGAGGCTCCATGGGAGACGTGCAGTACAAGCAATATACGAAGGAAGAGGATGTCCTCTACAACGATTCTATCGATGCTCTGAGGATACGGCTGGCCTCAGGTATGAAGTTCGACGAGGCTTGCGACAAGCTTAACGTAACCAACGCGGATCTCAGGGAATGTATAGTCGCAGATTTCCTCAAAATCTGCATAGCCGAGATGCACTACGGTAAGGGAATGTCCATTAAGGAACTCTCCCTGAGGCTTGCTATTTCGGAGGATCGCGTACTGGTTGCCAGGAAAGACATGTACGAGGACATAGAAAACGCGGCGATTAGCGAGTACCACAAGGAACAATCCAAAGGCCGGGCCTGATACATGGTAGAGGTGGATTACGTCGTATATGGAGATTACCTGCTTACCATGGCGTCGGGCCCCATGGTGGATGGAGATAACGTTATATTAAACGGGTCAGTCGCCGTCAAGGGTGGCAAGATTCTGGCGGCAGGCCCGTACAGCGAGATAAACGAGCGCTTCATAGCTAAAAAAGTGATAGGCGGCCCGGGCAAGGTAGTACTTCCCGGTTTAATAAATACTCATACCCATGCGGCCATGGTTTATTTCCGGGGGCTGGCGGACGACCTTCCCCTGAAAGAGTGGCTGGAGTGCTTTATCTGGCCTGCCGAGAACAAGTGGCTGAGCACGGAGTTCTGCGCGGACGCAGTGTCACTGGCGTGCCTGGAGATGCTAAAATCGGGGGTTACCACGTATAACGATATGTACTTCTTTCAGGATGGCTGCGCCAGGGTTGTCAAAGAGATGGGCATGAGAGCGGTACTGGGGGTAGGAGTACTGGACTTCCCATCCGTATCGGCCAAAACTACGGCGGAGTACCTGGCCAACGCCGAAGAGTTTTTGCACAAGTGGAAGGGTGACGACCTTGTAACCCCCTGCGTGTCCCCCCACGCTCCCTACACGTGCAGCACGGAGACTTTCAGGAAGGCAAAAGCCCTGGCCGAAAAATACGACGTACCCCTTCATACCCATCTGTCCGAAACCAGGTATGAGGTAAATACCATAAAAGAGCGCTACGGTAAAACTCCCATAGAGTATCTTGAGGAGATCGGATTTCTCGACAGCCGCCTCGTTGCGGCCCACTGCGTGTGGGTAGAGGATAATGAGATCGAGATACTGGCCAGGCGTGGCGTGGGCGTTTCCCACTGCGTGGAGAGCAACCTGAAACTCGCCTCCGGCATATCGCCCGTGGTTAAGATGTTAAAAGAGGGCGTAAAAGTAACTTTCGGCACGGACGGTGCCGCCAGTAACAACGACCTGGATATATTTACGGAGATGGCCATAGCGGCCAGGCTCCACAAGGCGATATCAGACGACCCCACCGTGCTTAGCGCAAGGCAGACCCTGGCTATGGCCACAAGAGACGGGGCCGGGGTACTTGGGCTTGCCGATAAAGTCGGTACCCTCGTTTCCGGCAAGTCAGCCGACCTCGTGGTGGCAGACCTGAACAAACCCCATCTTACCCCCTTTTACGACATATACTCGCTCATCGTCTATTCCATGAGGGCAAGCGACGTGGATACCGTGATGGTAGGCGGTCAGGTGGTCGTGGAAAACAGGAAGTGTCTCACTGCCGACGAAGGGGCTATCATGGAAAAGGCCTGGTGGTGGAAAAACAGGATAGCCGGAGCTTAACCCGGGTTTTGACGGTTACAAATGGAAATAACGGCATAATGCTATAGATTATATATAATTCGTAAAATGGAGAGAACCGATGGAAACTACACTCGATACGGCTTTAATTAAAGCTACCATAAACGGAAAAGAGATAACTGCGCACGAGGGTAGCAGTATCCTGGAGGTGTGCAGGGATAACGGCATTTACATACCTACTCTTTGCTATGACGAACGGCTCGAAGCATATGGTGGTTGCCGTTTATGCGTTGTCGAAGTAAAAGGGGTCGCAAGACCGCTGTCGTCGTGTACGACTCCCCTGCAGAAGGGGATGGACATCATTACGGAAAGCGAAAATCTTACAAAACTCAGAAGCACCATCGTGTCGCTTCTTCTGTCCGACCATCCGAACGATTGTATGTTCTGCGAAAAAGCGGGTTCCTGTACTCTTCAGGATCTGGCGTATCGCTATGGCGCGAGATCGGACACATATGCCGGGGAGAAAAGAAATATCCCCATTACGGACGTCAATCCATTCATATATTTCGATCCTAATAAGTGTATTCTCTGCGGAAGATGTGTCAATATTTGCCAGAACCTTGTAAAGGTAGGAACTATCGACATGACCCGCCGCGGGTTTCAATCCAGGCCGGATACGGCTTTCGGCAGATCCCGTTCTGCCGATAATTGTGTTTTTTGCGGCCAGTGTATCTCCGCTTGTCCCGTTGGCGCTCTCGTCGAAAAGCCTTCTATGGGCAAAGGACGCGGCCGCGAGTTGAAACAAGTAAGAACAACCTGTACGTACTGCGGCACGGGTTGTAACTTCTTTCTGAACGTCAGGGACAACCAGGTAGTCAGGGTCACGTCCGATTACTCTGCGCCTGTCAACAAAGGCAATCTTTGTATAAAGGGGCGTTTCGGATACGAGTTCATAAATCATGAGAGTCGTATCAGGACTCCCCTGATTCGCGACGGTGAAGGATTCAGGGAGGCCTCATGGGACGAAGCCCTCGATTATACGGCCGGCAAATTCAAGGAGATACGACAAAAGTATGGCTCCGAATCGGTTGGTGCCTTTTCTTCGTCCAGATGTACAAACGAGGAAAACTACCTTATCTCGAAATGGGTTCGTGCCGCGCTGGGTAATAATAACGTGGACAACTGTGCCCGGGTTTGACACGCTCCAACCGTGGCCGGTCTGGCCACTTCGTTAGGGGCGGGAGCCGCCAGTAACTCATTCGATCAGATATCCGGAGCGGACTTACTCCTTATCTTTGGTTCGAATACCACGGAGGGACATCCTATCGTGTCGCTCCAGGTTAATGAGGCTATAAACAGAGGTGCAAAGATTATAGTCGGAGATCCGAGAAAGATCGAGATGGTTCGATTTGCCGACGTCTGGCTGAATCTAAAACCAGGTACGAACATTGCTCTCTTAAATGGCCTTATACACGTAATAGTCAAAGAAGGGCTTCAAAACGAGAATTTCATTAAAAACAGAACCGAGGGGTTTGACGAATTAAAAGAACTGGTGAAAGATTATACACCGGAAAGGGTGCAGGAAATAACCGGCGTGAACCGGGAAAAGATTATAAAAGCCGCCCGCCTGTATGCCGAGGCAAAAAATGCGATGATTCTCTACGGCCTTGGCGTGACCGAACATCGCATGGGCACGGAAAACGCCATGTCTATAGCCAATCTTGCCCTTACCTGCGGACACATCGGCAGGCCTTTTACCGGTATTATGGCTCTGAGAGGGCAGAATAACGTTCAGGGGGCATCCGACATGGGGCCTGCCCCAAATATTTTCCCCGGCTATCAACCGGTGACAAACCCGGAGATCCGTGAAAGGTTCGAAAAAGCGTGGAACGTTAAACTATCGCCAAAGATAGGGCTTAAGTCGGTTGAAATGCTCGACGAGGCTAAAAAGGGCGCCTTTAAAGGACTGTTAATCATGGGCGAGGATCCGGGCCAGACCGATCCGGATTTACACCACGTTTGGGACGCTCTCAAATCGCTTGAATTCCTTGCGGTTATCGATATCTTTCACACCGAGACGACCCGTTTTGCACACGTCATATTTCCCGGGGCTTCGTTTGCCGAAAAAGATGGGACATTCACAAACGGCGAACGACGCATTCAAAGGGTCAGAAAGGCAATAGAACCTCTGTCGGGTTTAGCCGAATGGCAGATTCTCTGTGAATTATCGAGCCGCATGGGATACCCGATGAAGTACAACCATCCTTCGGAGGTTATGGACGAAATAGCTTCTCTTACTCCCATTTACGCCGGAGTAAGTTATGATCGCCTGGAATCGGGCGGGTTGCAATGGCCGTGTCCTTCCAGGGAGCATCCCGGTACCGAAACACTGTATACTTCGGCTTTTTCAAGGGCCGGAGGACTTGCTAAATTCGTACCCCTTGAGCATAGACAATCCGGCGAAACCACGGACTTGGAGTACCCCTTTATCCTGATAACCGGACGCAGACGCGAGCACTATAACAACGGTTCCATGACCAGGCGGGTAAAGGGCATCATGGAATTGTATCCGGAGGAGATTTTGGAATTAAACCAGGAAGATGCAGATCGTTTGAATATCAAGGACAAAGAAACCGTAAGGGTATCGTCGCGCAGGGGGGAGATTATGGTTAAGGCCGGCATAATGGAGCGCTCCCAGCAGGGACAGGTATTTCTTTCTTTCCATTACCCGGACGCTCTTTCGAATCTTCTCACGTCCGAACACAGGGATCCGATTACGGGCACCCCTGAATACAAAGTGTGTGCCGTAAAAGTGGAGAAACCGGATTAGTGGCATTTAACCGGACAGTCCCAAGGGGGTTGGCTACACCTTGACTTAGGTGGCGTTGCGGGAGATATTGCCCGTAACGCCTTTTTGTTGCAACGATAGATGTACTGATGCAGGAAATTGAAAAGCCGGGAGAATCATAAGGAGGTTTAGATGTTAAAAAAATTAACGATTGGCCAGCGCCTGGCTGTTGGGTATGCAATAAAGTTTATGATATTTTTAGCCGTATTCTTATATGCGATGAGCACCATTAAGTATGTATCCAATCAGACAAAAATGTTCTATGATCATCCTTTTATCGTTAGTAACGCTTTATTGCGTATCGACGGCTATACTGACAAGATAAGGCTTGCAGTAAGAAGAGCGGCGTTTTCTGCAAACAAAGACGAGGTACTCGCTTTCAAAAGTCTCGTATCGACTTACGAAGTCCAGATAGATAAAGACATAAATATTGCGGAGGAAAGATTTCTGGGCGATAAAAAGTCAATCGAGAACATTCGCATTAATTATAATCGATGGAAGACACTTCGCGAGCACTTCTTTTTGCTATTAATGGAAGGGAAAAAAGATGAGGCACAGGTTTTCCTGGATAGTACGCTGCTTACCAACAGACATGAAATTGATAATTTATTAAAGGAAACTATCGGATTTGCCCAAAATAAGGCGCTCACTTTTTATACTAACGTTGAAAATTCCAACGTTAAAGCCATATATTCGATGTATTTTACAGTTATCGTGGCATTTTTAATTACCTGTATTCTCGGGTTTGTTTTTACGAGGAGCATAACCGGCCCTTTAGTCAAATTAATAGGCATTACCAGGGAGATAAGCAGTGGAAAGCTCGATGTGCCGGTAGATATATATTCGAAAGACGAGATTGGCAAATTGGCCGAATCTTTCAGAAACATGACTGAGAAACTGCGTAGTATATTTTTCGAAAAAGATTTGGAGGACTGGAAAAAGACCGGGCAATCGGGGCTTAACGATAGAATGCGTGGAGAGCAGGATATGGCGGGGCTTGCGCAAAACATAATAAATTTCCTTGCCGAATATTCGAAGGCACACATAGGAGCTATATACCTGGTCTCCGATAAAAAGCTATTAAAAATGGCAGGATCCTACGCTTATAACAAAAGGAAAAATTTGTCGAATGAATTCAGCTTTGGCTCCGGGCTTGTCGGGCAGGCTGCCCTGGAAAAGCAATCCATTCTTTTAACGAACGTGCCGCCCGATTATATAAAGATATCCTCCGGCCTGGGGGAACTGGAGCCGTGTAATATACTGGTTGTCCCGCTTCTGCACGAATCGGAGGTAAAAGGAATCGTCGAGTTGGGTTCATTCAACAAGTTCACCGATGCACAAATCGAATTCATGCAAACGGTTTCTGAAAGTATAGCCATAGCATTTAGTGTAACGCAGGCCCGTGAAAACACTAAAGAGCTGCTTCGTATAACTCAGAACCAGGCGGAGGAATTGCAGGTTCAGCAGGAGGAACTGCAGGCAAGCAATGAAGAACTATCCAATCAATCTAAGATTTTGAAGGAGTCCGAAGCGGAACTTCAGACCCAGCAGGAAGAACTCCGGCAGGCTAACGAGGAACTTGAAGAACGTTCGAATCTCATGGAGAAGCAGAGAGACGAAATTAAGAAAAAGAACGTCGAATTGGAAAAATCGCAGCAGATAAATATTCAAAGAGCCCGGGATCTAGAAATAACGAGCAGATACAAATCGGAATTTCTCGCCAATATGTCCCACGAATTAAGAACGCCTTTGAATAGCATTCTCCTGCTTTCGAAATATCTCTTCGACAACAAGGAAGGTAACCTTTCGGAAAAACAGTTGGAATCCGTACGTACCGTTTATTCGTCAGGAAAGGATTTGCTTAACCTTATAAACGATATTCTCGATCTTTCGAAGGTAGAGTCCGGGAAAATAGAACTGAATATAGACGCAATAAACATAAGCGAAATAAAGTCGTTTATAGAAAGTAATTTCATGCCGCTCGTTCAGGACAAGGGGTTATCGTTGAATATCGTTATCGCAAAAGACGTCCCGGACTCTATAAGAACCGATGTCCAGAAGGTATACCAGATTTTACGTAATCTAATCTCAAACGCAATTAAATTTACTGAAAAGGGCAACGTTACTATCGGTATCGCCGGCCCTAAAACTAAACATTTACCTTCAGGGACGGCCATGCCCGGAAATGCTATAGTAATTTCCGTGTCGGATACCGGAATCGGAATTCCTAAAGACAAGCAGGATGTAATATTCGAGGCCTTTAAGCAGGCAGATGGGACAACGAGCAGAAAGTATGGTGGTACCGGGCTTGGGCTTACCATTTCCAGAGAACTGGCAAAATTTATAGGAGGCGAAATAAGCGTCAAAAGCGAAACCGGAGTTGGAAGTACTTTTACCCTGTATCTCTCCGAATTACAAAACGGTAAGATAAAGGAAATCGAAGAGAATTTTCCGAATCGGGAAGCCGACAAACCTCAATATGGCGCGACTTTATCAGCGCAAACGCAAATGCGCTCCCATAGCAACGTTATCATCGACGATAGAAATAATTTACCCTCCGGTGAAAAATCCATATTAATAATCGAGGATGACGATGTATTTTCAAAAATGCTTTTAGATATCGGCCATGAAAAGGGGTTTAAATGTATAATTGCCGGTGATGGACAGATGGGAATCGAGTACGCAAATACATATAAACCGGACGCTATAATTTTAGACATTGGACTACCCGTTATGGGTGGCTGGAGTGTAATGGAAAAATTGAAGGATAGTTCGGCAACGCGTAACATTCCCGTACACGTTATTTCCGCGTCCGAAAAAAATATCGACGTGATGAAAACGGGAGTCATCGGTTATATCACAAAGCCGGTCAGCATGGAAAAAATAGACGGGGTATTTAAAAAGATAGAAGAAGTGTTTTCCGAAAACCACAGGAGACTACTTGCGGTAAACGTCGATAAAGACCAAAAAAGCATATTAATGGAATTGATAATTAATACAACCGTGGAACCTGTTTTTGCTTCATCGGAGGAAGCCTCCATAATCGTAGAATCATCAGATTATGACTGTATAGTATTGAATCTGTCCGGCAAGGTACGGGCCGGATTCGATCTGCTCGATAAATTAAAGTCCAGCGATCACCTGATAGGTACGCCGGTTATTATATATAATAGCGCGTCTCTTACAAAAGAAGATGAGATAAAGCTCAGTATGTATTCCCAAAAAATAATTCTCAAAAAAGTTAAATCTACCGAGAGGCTACTCGACGAGATAGTGCTGTTCCTTCATCTTATCGAATCCCGATTGCCCGAAGAAAAACAAAAATTGCTCGGCAAGGTTCACGACAAAGAGTCCATATTTAAGGATAAAAAAATATTGCTCGTAGACGATGACGCAAGAAACGTATTTGCGTTGACAAGCGTTCTCGAAGAAAGAGGACTTAACGTTCTTATAGGAAGAAACGGAAAAGAAGGCATAGAGTGTTTAAAGAACATCCCGGGCATTTCGCTGATATTGATGGATATTATGATGCCGGAAATGGACGGGTACGAGGCCATAAGGGAAATACGAAAAATGTACGATTATAAAAATATTCCCATCATAGCATTAACGGCAAAAGCGATGAAGGACGATAAACTAAAATGTATCGAGGCGGGAGCCAACGACTATCTTTCGAAGCCTATCGAGGCTGAAAGATTATTATCGTTATTAAGGGTTTGGTTGTACCAGTGATCAGGGAGATATAATGGCGAATAATAAGGCAGATAAATGAATAAGGATTATAGCGAAGAGCATGAAAATGAAAAATTGGAGATGTACCTTTTACTTGAGGCGATATATCGAAAATATGGATACGATTTCAGAAATTATTCGAGAGCTTCGCTGAACAGGCGAATAAAACACAGGATGTCTATATCCGGGTTTGGGACAATTTCCGAAATGATTCATAAAGCCATATACGACAGAACATTTTTTGAGACGTTTCTTGCGGACCTATCCATAACCGTGACGGATATGTTTAGAGACCCGACTTTCTTCATCTCATTAAGGAAAGAGATATTTCCTATGCTAAAGGAGCTGCATCATATAAAAATATGGGTTGCCGGTTGTTCCACGGGTGAGGAGGTTTATTCTTTATCGATACTGTTAAAGGAAGAAGGGTTGTACGATAAATCGACCATTTACGCGACCGATTTCAACGATTCGGCATTAAAGAAGGCCAAAGAAGGGATATACAATATTAATCTTATTAAAAAATATACTTCAAATTACCAGATTGCCGGAGGCATAGAATCATTTTCGGATTATTTTATTGCAAAATATGACTCTGCTATAATGGATCAATCGTTGAAAAAAAATATAATATTTTCAAGCCATAACCTTGTGACGGATGGAATGTTCGGAGAAATGGACATGGTAATCTGTAGAAACGTGCTAATATATTTTAACAGGGATTTACAAAATAACGTTTTTAAGCTTTTTACCGAGAGTTTGTGTGAAGGCGGATTCCTGTGTCTGGGCACTAAAGAGACGGTAAGACTTTCGAAATATTCGCACGATTACGATGATATAGTGAAGGGCGAGAAAATCTATAAAAAGAATTCGAAACCCCGCCTGGATATAACGCACATTAATTCTAATAGTAATATTGAACCGGTTTCGACCGGGTTTATCAATAAAAGTGCTACTATAATTTCCGAAGCCAAAACCAAGCTCGAAGAATTACAGCGATTAATCCAATCGATTAATCCGGGTAATTAATCAAAGCAATTAATCCAATCGATTAATTTAAGTAATTAATCCAATCGATTAACATGACAAGAAGCTAAATATTATCTAATAGAGTATTGAGTATAGACGTATAGAGGTATGTTAATGAAAAAATATGAAGCTGTTGTGATTGGGGTTTCGGCAGGCGGGCTGGTTGCTTTGAAGAGTTTGTTATCGATGTTGCCGAACAATCTTAGTTTCCCTATTATTATAGTACAGCATTTGTATTATAACATAAAAGACGACTTCTCCGATTTACTAAAAGGAGGAAGCTTACTAAAGATTAAACAGGCAGATGATAAAGAAAAGATAAATAGTGGATGCGTTTATATTGCACCGTCTAATTATCATCTTTTGATAGAAGATGATAAAACGTTTTCTCTTTCAATCGATGAAATGGTTAATTTTGCACGCCCGTCGATTGACGTTCTTTTTGAAAGTGCCTCGGATGCATATGGAGCCTGTTTAATTGGAATAATTTTAACAGGAGCTAATAACGACGGCAGCATGGGGTTAAAGAAGATTAAGGACAGGGGAGGGCTTGCGGTAGTACAGGACCCCAACACGGCTGAATATTCCTCTATGCCTCTGGCTGCAATATCCGCAACGGAGGTTGATCACATATTACCACTCGAAGATATTGCGCGTTTAATCATAAGATTATCTTGCAATAATACAAAGTTGCAGTCATAAGAGTAAGATAAGTACAAGAGATGAGGAGGGGAAAGCCTTCCCCTCGCTTCGGCCGAAAAGGGCGCGTCCTTACGCTACCCCTTCCGAGTGTGTGCTAAAGAGCCTCTGGCGACCCCCGCCGCCACCCAGGGACTGCCAAAAACACCTCCATCCGATAATCTCATATCACTCTTATGATTGCAACCCGGTAGGCCATGATAAGGTTAGTAAGGTTTGAATTAAAATTTGAAGTAAAATATGTTAAAATACGCTACTATGCTTTTAATCTCAAAACGGGTAATTGCAAATCAGGGATAAATTGGGAAACAGCACGAAAAGGATACTCGTCGTAGAGGACGAGTGGATCATCGCTATGAATTTAAAGGAGATGCTCGAATCCCTTGGTTACGAAGTCATTTCCCTGGTGCATACAGGTGAGGAGGCGGTAAGAGTATCGGAGGCCGAACACCCCAATATTGTGCTAATGGACATTCTCCTGAGGGGGAAGATGGACGGAATAGAGGCTGCAGACTATTTATACTCCATTTTGGATGTCCCTGTGGTATATATCACTTCCTTTACCGATGAAAGGACGCTGGAGAGGGCCAAGGAATCCGAGCCTTTCGGCTATATATTGAAACCCTTCGAAAAGAGGGAGCTTCATATCGTCATAGAGATGGCCCTTTACAAGCACGAAATGGACAAGAGACTAAAGGAGAAAACGAAGCAACTTGAGGAGCTGAACAGGAATCTCGAAACAAGGGTAAAAGAGGAAATAGAAAAGGGCAGAAAGAAAGATCGCATGATCATACAACAGTCTAAGCTTATGGCAATGGGCGAGATGATGGTGGCAATTGCCCACCAGTGGAGGCAGCCACTTAACGTGATTGGGCTGCTTGTCCAGGACCTGGAGGACGCTTACAATTTTGGCGAGGTCGATAAACAATACATCAAAGACATGACAGTCGAGTCCATGGCGCAACTTGCCTTCATGTCGAAGACCATTTCCGATTTCACAAACTTCTTCAAACCGGTTAACGAGAAGGTTCTCTTTGACGTAAAGGTAGCTATAGAAGAAGTTATCACTCTCGTACATACGAGGCTTGAAAGCTCGCAAATCATACTGGATTGCGAGTTTAAACGCTCAACGGCAGACTATATCGGTAGCGACTACACTACGTCTCTTTTGCAGGACGCCTCTCACGGCCAGATAATAGTGAAGGGATATCCCGATGCATTCAAACAGGTTATATTGATTATAATAAATAACGCCAGGGACTCGATTCTCAGGAAAAGACAAGATGAACTGTTTAGCTCAAACCGCAAAGGACTCATACGCATAATCCTTCAGGAGCAAGCAGGTTATGTCGTCATCAGGGTCAGAGACAATGGCGTTGGAATTGCAGAAGACATCTGCGACAGAATATTCGAGCCTTATTTCACCACAAAAGATTCAGGTATTGGAATAGGGCTTTACATGTCTAAAATAATTATAGAAAACCACATGTCGGGGAAGCTCTACACGGAAAATGCCGATGATGGCGCTATATTTTGTATCGAATTGAATATTTGACTATCCTAACAGCCGAATAAATGGATAGCCGAATAAATGGATGGATAACCGAATAAGTCAGAATATAACGTAAAATAAGAGGAGGCAAGTATGAAAGCACTGGTAGTGGAAGACGAGTTTAAGAGCAGAACTCTTTTGCAGAGGATCCTTTCACGTTACGGAAACTGTGACGTAGCTATCAACGGGGAAGAGGCTATAGAGGCCTTCGTACACGCATGGAAGGAGGGGGAGCCTTACGACCTTATATGCATGGATATAATGATGCCGGAGATGGATGGCCAACAGGCATTGAAAGACATACGGGAAATGGAAAGGAAGGCCGGCGTGGAGGATCAGTACATGGTGAAAGTCATCATGACCACAGCCTACGACCTTCAGGAAGAGAAGGAGGAGGCCTACGAGTGGGGCTGCAACGACTACCTGGTGAAGCCGATAGACAAAAACAAGCTTCTGAACCTGCTGAGGAAATATTCTCTCATAGAGTAACCGGCATAATATAAACCGGTACAATATAAACCGACACAGCATAACCGGCGCAACCTAAACGACATAAATAAGGCTCTTTTCGCGCATATATAACGCGAAAAGAGCCTTATTTCACGGTTTTTGATTTATTGGCCGATGATTAAAAGCCTTATTACACCGTCCTCAACGAGTAAGACTCAAGGTACCGCCGGCAGTAAATTCCCCATTCCCATCCTTTATCGGTCCCTTGCATTGTTCATTGAACTTGAAACGCATGGTTAAATCCTGAAGCTCCACGGACAGGGAGGCCAGCGTTGTGGCAGCTACCTTGATTTCCATGGCCTCGATTCCAGACTCTTTAGTGATAGTGGAGATAGATTCCATGTCGTCGGATTACTCCGGGATGGGTGGCCGGTTTGAAGCGGAACTAACGGCCGGAAAGGACTGGAATAAGTGGCTGATATCAATGGAATACACATTAGCCAACAAACAAATCTAAAAACTCCCTTGGGCTTAAAACCATCACGCCCTCATAGCCGTCGAGTAAGAAATGTTTTTTGTCGCCGGTGACAAGCACGTCGGCTTTGGCCGCTAAAGCGGTGGCAAGGTAGATTTCATCGTCGGGGTCTTAAGATTAAAAGAGTGTTGCACTGGCTCAATTATAGCAGCCACTTTTAAGAGTTTGGAAAGAATGACTTTAAATTCTTTAATATCTTCCAGCTGATTTCTATTTCAACAGGACGTATGGTAACCCCTTCCTCACTTTCGGTGACTTCCAATAAATCCCCCTCCTGAACGTTAAATCGATTCCTAAACTCCGGCGGGAGAGTTACCTGGAAGTTTTTATTTACTTTTCGAAGCATAGTGTTTTCCTGTTTAATACTAAACTTGTAATGTACAAATTTAGTATATCAAACAGCTTTCAAAGAGGCAAGCGAAATATTTTGTCCTTGCCAGGGAGGGTTCAGTCGCCTTTCATCGGCTCTACTTCTAAACTTGGCCGATGCTATTGCGCACAATAATGCCGACAAGTTTCAGTCGCCTTTCATCGGCTCTACTTCTAAACTTACCCTAAAAATCGGCGTCATTATTAGGTCTACAGACCATTTGCGGCTCAGATGCTGTTTTATGGAAAATCAACCTCTCCAACATTCGTATTTGTCCACTTACTTTCTAAAAAACCACGTGTTTTCAAGCACTTAAAAATTCCGGCTGGGAAAAACCAGCCCAAGTGACCAAATCTGCTTCTAAAGCAACCGCTTTCACAACTTACCTAAAGTTATCCTTCATGTTTTCATTTTACAGCCGGAACTAAATGTATAGTACTAAATTCTTATTAAGGAGAATACCATAAAGCATCCGTAAAAAACAAGGTGGTTTGAAAATATTGTTGGTTTGAAAATATTTGTTGAAAAAATTTCTTTCAAGTTATCATATTATTCATACAATCATTTCCATAGCTCGGTAGGCAGCAAGTCCGTCAGTGCCGTCTCGATAAACCGCGCCGCTTCGGTCGAGCAATCAACGTTTTTATTTAACCACCGGCCTTCACGCAGCCTCTGCAACCGCAGTACCTGGTCGTCAAATTGCCGATCAAGGGGGTGGAAATGATGTACCCGCCTGTTTTTTGCCGCATGTGAGATGGCTGCCATGTTGTACCCGCAAGCCGATACCACGTGAGTAAAGCCGGCTATATACCGCTCTGCCGGATAAATATCGTCGTCCGGATAAATGGAGCAAAGTTTACCAGGATCATCGTCGCAAGCCGTCATCTGCATGCGGGCAAAGTCGTTGAGCGCTTTCCTCTCCGCAGGCGGCCCGCTATGGACGACGAGCCATCTCCCGTTCATGGATATAGAGCCGTTGTCATCAATATCTTCATCAATATCCTCAACGGAGGGCGCACAAGGGAAATCACCGAGCACTATAGGACCGTCGATGAAGTATATATCCCCGTTGTCCCTGAGCTTTTCCAGGTACTCTTCGTCGAGTTCCTCCACTGCCGGCACGTGTGAAGGGTAGGGCCCCTCCCTGTGCCTAACCCGGATCTTGTAAGCGTCGTACTTTAGATATCTGGCTACCAATACCCTCGGCAATTTTACCAAAACGTCTATCAATTCTCCCACAATGCCGAAAGGGAAAGTGTCCGTGACGATAGCACGTATTGCGTGGGTGACCGCGTACTCTTCAAGGAAAGAGTAGTAAGTGCGTCTTGACCCAAGTATGTCTTCGCTCACTATGTCAACGGGACAACCGGCATAGCGGGTGATCATGTGCGCAAGGGGACTTGAAGCGATTAGCCTCGCGTTTGCCTGGAGGAAGGGACTCCTGTTAATTATGGCCAGTGAGCGCGTCAGATGGCCGAGCCCGCCTCCTATTGCGTAATATAGTATCACTATGCCTAAATTCCGATATATAAACTGTAGATATTATATTTACTGCCATTGCGAGCCACGAGAATTCCGCGAATCCCGCGAATTTGGCAGACGGCTTTGCTGACGGCTCCTGAAAGGTGCGCGGCTTTTCTCTGAAAAAGACGAGATTGCTTCGCTACGCTCGCAATGACATTTTTTATATCGGAGTTTGGGTATGTTCTTTTAATGCGTTTATTAAATGCGTTTAACACGTTCTTTCGAAAGGCCATGGATTATGGAGTTCTCCCTGATGAAGTCGCCGCATTCGGCGCACACTGGCAGGGGGTTACCGGAGGCCATGTTAAGTCTGATTCCGGAACTCCTGGAGCCATGTAAAATGTCCGTCAGACTTTGGTCCGGGTACTTGCCTATGGATGGTATCTTGCCCCTGGTCATGCAGCAGGGGTAGCAAAACCCCTCGGGGTCTGCAAACATGTGTATCCAAGGCATGTAGCACCTGTGACTGCCGTAATAAATCGAACCATACTTGCCGCTGATGAGTGCTTTATGGGTAAAGTACCCGGAGCGGAAGGGGTTTTCCCCGGCAAGGTACCATCCAGTTGACGCATCCTCAAGCTCCCTGATCTGGCAGGCATCTATACGGAAGCGCTTTTTCTTAGTATTAACCGGCATAATCTTCCAGCTTATACCGTCGCCGATACCCGTTAACAGGCCGTGAAGGGCATCGAGGGTACGTGAGTTTTCCCTGGTA
>JADFXJ010000076.1:3649-19542 GCA_015233615.1 Nitrospirota bacterium | reverse complement strand
ATGCAATTTATCTCACTAAATCCCGCTTTATCTCGTTCCATCCCGCAAATTATATTATCTTACTTCCATATTTGACGCTATGGCAACACCCAAAGTCTCGTAATCAAATGTATTTGCGACGGTTTTAGTGCCTTTCTTATCGATACGAATATAGCTGAAATCTTTTTGCAACTCTTCGGATACGGAGAAGCCCTTGTATGCCGCTTCAAGGCATTCATAACTATGCGTCGTTCCGATCACCTGACAGTCGAACTCCCGCGCCGCCCGTCCTATCGCTTCCCATACTTTCGGCATCACGGAATAATGAATTCCGTTTTCGAATTCATCAAGCAATACAATGCCGCCCTGTGACGTCGCAATGCTAAGTATAATCGTAAGCAGTCGTGAAACACCGTCACCCATATATATTACCGGTATTTTTCTACCTATACCGATATCGCCGTGAATGATAGAAGTGTTTCCACTAGCTATGGACGATAAACTTTTTAAGTTCGGCTCTATTATTTTCAGGAAATCTACTATCTTGTTCTGTTTCCCTACAATGTCCAATCGGCCAAACCTCTCTGCATCTAGCGAAAGCTTTGGTTCTTCACGTGATCCAACAAAGATTGTCCACACTTTTACATTAGCAAGATCACGTTGTCCCCGAGGTATTATTCCTTCCGGTCCGATTAAAAGGTGAAACTCTTGATTTTTCCTTTCTTTAGTGTCAAACGTAATGTTAAGAGCATGTGATGAGGTTGTTTTCTGATCCGTTTTTATTTGCAAATACTTCGCGCTTGTTCCCGTTGTTGAAGCTTCTGCCGAAATAACAGGATCGATATAATCGGGATTAAATCTGATAGTCATTTTCTCTTCGGTATCATTTATTACCGCCGAAATAGTAATTTCCTTGTTCATATCGTAATTTAAAAACAGCGGCCCCCATATCGCTTCAGGTTCAAGAGGTACGATTTCTATACCCCTCCAGGAAAATTGGACAAATATAAATTGAGGATTCAATCTTTCGAAGAACATAGATATGGCTTCCAGGATCGAGGTTTTACCGGCGTTGTTTCGGCCTCCCAGGAGCGTAACTCTGGATAAAGCGGGCAACTCAAGCCGTTCGAACCCCTTAAAGCCTGAAATGTTTAATTTTGTTATCATCCCGACCTCACCATAGTTGTAGACCGCCTTTTCTAAGGTATCGTTATAACAGGCTTTGGTACATAGTGAAGAACACGTTTTTGGCGTGGGATATGAAAGCTTGCGGCAAAACGCCGATTAATATGATCATCGTGAAGGCGATAAATAGCGCAAGGTTCAAGGGAGGCGTAGTTTCCAGGACAACTTCCCGCTCCGGGGGGCGCATATACATGTACATTACCACCCGCAGGTAATAAAACGCGGAAACAACGCTGAACATGACGCCTGCTATGGTTAACCATATGTAATTGGATTTGACGAGTTCGGAGAAGATATAAAACTTACCGATAAAGCCGGCAGTCGGAGGAATGCCCGCCAGCGCAAACATAAACACGAGCATCAGCGAGGCCATAACGGGATGCGTCTTTGCCAGGCCCGCGTAGTCCCGGATCTCGTCGCCCATGAACTCGGCGCTTCTCAATGATATTATCACCGCAAAGGCGCCAACGTTCATGAACAGGTAGATAAAAAGATAATTCATCATGCCGGCGAAACTCTCGTAGTTTCCGGGAATCAGACCGAGCAGCAGGTAGCCGGCGTGGGCTATCGAGGAGTACGCGAGCATCCTCTTTATGTTTGTCTGTACTAAAGCCATGACGTTGCCCGTCAGCATCGTAAGTACCGATATTACTATGAGTATGGACGTCCAATCGCTCCTTAGCGAGGGGAATACCATCACCAGAACTTTGCCCAGCACGGCAAACCCCGCCGCCTTCGGGCCTATCGACATAAATGCGGTAACCGGCGTGGGAGCTCCCTCGTAAACGTCCGGAGCCCACATGTGAAAGGGTGCGGCCGCCACCTTAAAGCTGAACGATACCATTATCAAAACCAGCGAAAGCAGCACCACCGGATTGCCCGAAAGATTGTGGGAGTTGATATAGAGGCCGATTTGCTGAAAATCCATCGTACCGGTAGAGCCATAGGACAGAGCTATGCCATAGAGCAGTATCGCCGTCGAAAATGCACCCATGAGGAGATACTTTACCGCAGATTCCGTAGAACGGCTGTCATGCCTCAAAAAGCCCGCCAACACATAAGTACTCAACGACATAAGCTCCAAACCGACGTATAGCACTATCATGTTTTCGGCGGATGCCATGATCATCATCCCAATTGTGGCAAACACCATCAGGGCATAGAACTCACCGTGCGAAGATTTTTCAACTTCCAGGTACTTTATCGAGATGAGAATCGATAAAAAGAGGTTCAGGAAAAAAATCAGCTTAAAATAATTACTGTAACCATCGGCCTGGTACATGCCGTCAAAGAGCACTCCGCTGCTGCCTCTGAGGAAATATAAAGCCGCAAGCGTGCCCGTCATCGCGGTGAGGGCAATGTACTCTTTTTTCATGGAAGTCAATTCCAGCATTAATATGCACAGTCCCAGTAAGGCCAGAACGATTTCCGGCATAAGGGGGTGGAGACTATAAATGTCCATTAAACCTCCCGGTATTCACAATCGGTATTATCTCACGAAACCTTATACAATCTTAATCCCATGAAACCATATATCCAACCTTATCCCGCTAAGCCTTATTTTACGAAAGCACCGGCGCCGCTTATGACCCCGTTCATTACGTTGGATTGATCGAGCGGGCCCTGATGCAACCTTGCCAGCAGCGAGTTTACGCTCGTCCCCATAAAGCTCAGGAAGAAGTCGGGATAAACGCCAATCCATATGACCAGAATCAACAGAGGCAAAAGCGTTAATCCCTCGCGCAGCGACACGTCTTTCAGACCGGCGATACGCTCGTTAACGGAGGTGAAAAACACCCTCTGGTAGAGCCACAACATGTAGATGGCACCTATTATTATGCCGGTAGCCGCCAATACGCCCGACAACCGGTTCCGGCTGAAGCCGCCCAGAATTACCAGGAACTCGCCCACGAAGCCGTTTGTGCCGGGAAGCCCTATGGAAGCCAGCGTAAATACCATGAAAAACGCCGCGAATATCGGCATCACGCTTGCCAGGCCGCCGTAGTCGGCAATCTGCCTCGTATGCGTGCGTTCGTACACTATGCCGATGGACAGGAAGAGGCCGCCGGTTACGACGCCGTGGTTTATCATCTGAAGCAGGCCTCCCTGCACGCCGTAGCCGTTCATAGCGAATATGCCAAGCGTGACGAATCCCATGTGGCTTACCGAGCTGTAAGCTATCAGGCGCTTCAGGTCGCTTTGTGCCAGGCAGATCAGGCCGCCGTAGACTATCGCTATAACCGACAGTACCAGCATAACGGGTGCCATGGCCACCGAGGCCTGGGGAAACAGGGGCAGGGAAAACCGCAGGAAGCCGTACGCACCCATCTTTATCAATATGGCTGCCAGCAGTACGCTTCCCGCCGTGGGCGCCTCCGTATGTGCGTCAGGAAGCCAGGTGTGGACGGGAAACATGGGAACTTTCACCGCAAAGGCCGCAAAAAAAGCCCAAAATAGTATCAGTTGCAGGTTATAGGGTAATTGCGTGTTCATGAGCTTTAGGAGATCGAACGTGTCTGCCACATGGTGAAGAACGATTAACCCAACCAGCATCAGCACGCTGCCAACCAGCGTGTATATAAAGAACTTGATGGCCGCGTATATCCTGTTTGGCCCTCCCCATACTCCGACTATGAGGTACATGGGTATCAGCATGGCTTCCCAGAAGATGTAAAACAGAAAAAGGTCCAGCGAGCAGAATACTCCAATCATGAAGCCCTCCACAAGAAGAAGGGCGATATAGAACTCCTTTACCTTGTCCTTCACGGAATACCACGAAATCGACACGCACAGTATGCCGGTAAGGGTGGAAAGGAGCACCATCAGTATGCTGATTCCGTCCACTCCTAAAAAATAGCTTGTACCCCAGTCGTCTATCCACGCGTGTCTTTCTATGAACTGCATGCGTGAAGTGCCTTTGTCGAAGTTCATAAACAGGGGCAGGGAAAACAAAAACGTTAAAGTTGCGGCGGTTAGGGCAAACCACTTGATAGCCCTTTCGAATCGCCGGCTTACAAAAATCAAAAGTATTCCGCTAACAACGGGTAAAAATATCAGTATGCTCAGAATAGGATAATCGAATCTCATCGGCCGTTACCTCGAATTACTTTCAATAGAATTGCTTTCAAATAAATTACCTTCCATAATTAAATTACTTTCCATAGGCGGGCCAGCACGTATACCACCATGGCAAACAGACCGCCGGCCATAACCAGGGAATAATGAAGGACGACCCCGGTTTGAACCCTCCTGAGCCTTGCCGCCGACCACGCTATCAACGACGGCACACCGTTAACTACGCCTTCTATGATGCGGCCGTCCACTATCCTGTTTATCGGGCCGCGGGAAATCCGGTAAAAGAGCCTTACCACGACAAGGTCGTAAAGCTCGTCCACGTAATACTTGTTATACAAAAGGGAATGCAGGTGGTGAAAGCTCTCGGCCACCATCTGGGGAAGGTCCGTCTTTTTCAGGTACACGTAGGCGGCCCCGGCGATTCCCGCGGTTGAGGCTAATATCGACAATCCCATGACAACCCACTGTTGCGCAACCGAGCCTTCGGAGCGCGCCTCCCCCACGACCGGCTCCAGAAAACGGGCAAAGGCGTCGTGCCCTCCAAGCGAGTGGGGAATACCGACGAATCCGGCCGCAACCGCCCCAACGGCCAGCACCATGAGCGGAAATGCCATGGACGGCGGGGATTCGTGCAGGTGGTGAGTTAGCTCGCCGTGACCTCTGAATTTACCGTGAAAGGTGAGGAAAATGACCCTGAATGAATAAAAAGCCGTGAGAAACGCCGTCAACATGCCTAAAACCCATACCACCCCGGAAAACGGGAGCCCCGAGGCAAGAGTTTTTAGCAGAATTTCGTCTTTACTGAAAAAACCAGAAAGACCGGGCACGCCGGAAATGCTTAAAGAGGCCAGCAGCATGGTCCAATAGGTGACGGGCATGTATTTTTTCAACCCTCCCATTTTTTGGATGTTCAGCTCTCCCTGCATGGCGTGCATAACGCTGCCGGCACACAAAAACAGGAGCGCCTTGAAAAAGGCGTGCGTATATAGGTGAAAAATACCGAATGCGTAAGCTCCGGCCCCGCAAGCCATGAACATGTACCCCAACTGGCTGATGGTGGAGTAAGCGATGACCCGCTTTATGTCGTTTTGTACGAGCGCTATCGTGGCGGCAAAGAAGGCCGTACACCCTCCAATGAGCATGACGCACACCATGGCGGTCCGGGAGGCGTTGAATATGGGAGCGGTCCGGGCGATCATAAAGACACCCGCCGTGACCATCGTAGCGGCGTGAATGAGGGCACTGACCGGAGTCGGGCCTTCCATGGCGTCCGGAAGCCACGCGTGCAGGGGCAACTGGGCGGACTTACCAATGGCACCGCACGTAAGAAGAAGCGCGATAACGGTTACGAGGTCGGTCCTGAATCCCAAAACGGTAATTTTTTGCCCGATTATGCCGGGTAGGCCTTGAAAAACGTCCGCATAGTGAAGAGTGCCGAACGTAAGGAACACAAGCATCACACCGAGGCTGAAGCCGAAGTCGCCGAACCTGTTTACGACGAAGGCCTTTTTAGCCGCAGAGGCTGCCGACTTCTTCTCGTACCAGAATCCGATGAGGAAGTACGAGCAAAGGCCCACCATCTCCCAGCCGAAGTACAGTTGCAGGAAATTGTTAGCCATTACCAGCATGAGCATGGAAAAAGTGAACAGGCTCAGAAACGAGAAGAACCTGTAATAACCCTTGTCGCCGTGCATGTAACCTATCGAGTAAACGTGCACGAGGAGGCTCACGGACGTTACGACCACGAGCATGACCGCGGTCAACTGGTCGATTAAAAAACCGATGGAAACTCTGAGGTTACCGGAGGTTATCCACGTGTAGAGGTCCGCGTTTACGACGTGGCCGTCCATTACGTCTTTTACGGCTATAATCGAAAGCACGAAGGCCGAAGCCACGCCCAGGAGCGAAATCCAGTGGGCCCCGATTTTAAAGCTCTCTCCAAAGATATTGGTAATTTTCTTGCCAAAGAGAATATTCAGCACGAAAGCCGACAGCGGCAAAAGGGGAATCAGCACGTAGTATTGCATAAAGCTTTATTGTCTCCTCTACCCTTTCATTTCGTTTATTTCGTCGATCATTATAGTCTCGTGATGCCTGAACAGGAGGATGACGAGAGCAAGCCCTATAGCGGCCTCGGCGGCGGCCACCGCTATTACGATGAACACGAGCACCTGCCCGGCCGCATCCTGCAGATAGTGGCTGAAGGCGGCCAGGCTTACGTTGACACCGTTAAACATTATCTCCACCGACAAAAGCATAATAATCAGGTTTCGTCTGGTTATAAAACCAAACATGCCCGTGCAGAACAGAATTGCACTGAGCCAGATATACCAGTTTAAGGGTACCATCTGCGTTGTCCCCGATTTGTAATACGCAACGTTATTATACGAGATTTTTGGCTCATTTCAACTGCCTCTTTGCCAGCACGATAGCGCCGATAACGGCCACGAGAAGGATTAAGGATACCACCTCGAAGGGAAACATGTACCGGGTGTACAAGACCTGGCCGATGGCGGCCGTATGTGTCTCCGCGACTATCCGGCCGATAGTCCAGTCGCTCCGTTGTCCGGGCACCATAAAGACGTAAGCCCCGGCCATGGCCAAAAGTATTCCGCAGACAACTATCACCCCCACGAACCACAGTCGGCCGTACTGCACCTTCTTGACGTCTTCACGAAGGTTTAAGAGCATTATAACGAAAAGGAACAAAACCATTATGGCACCGGCGTATATTATAATCTGCACCGCAGCCAGAAACTCGGCGTTAAGCAAAAGGTAGAGCCCTGCCAGGTGAAAAAACAAAAGGAGCATGCAGAGCACCGCGTGCATCACGTTTCTTCTGGTGACGGTTATTATGGAAACTGCCACGGCCGCGAATGCGAAGTATAGAAAAAAAGCCTTTTCGATCATGGCATCCAAACGCTTATGAAGCCGGTGAGCACTATGTTTGCAAGCGAAAGGGGAATCAACACCTTCCAGCCTATCGCCATCAACTGGTCGTACCTGTACCGGGGAAGCGTTGCCCTTATCCAGTAGTAAAAGAATATACACGCGTACAGTTTTAGCGCAAACCATACGAGACCGGGCACGTACCCAAGAAACGGCAGTACCTTCAGTACAAAGGCCGGCAGAGTCCAGCCGCCGAGAAAGCAGAGCACTGCTATGGAGGACATTATGATCATACTGGTATATTCGGCCATAAAAAAGAGGGCGTAACGCATACCGCTGTATTCGACAAAAACACCGGCTATAAGCTCGGTCTCGGCCTCGGGCAGATCGAAGGGCGTGCGGTTGGTCTCCGCCATCGCCGATACGACGAAGACGAAGAAACCGATTAACTGTGGCACCAGGTATATACCACCGGGAAACTTCTGCTGTGCGTGTACTATGTCGGTCAGATTCATCGACCCTGCCATAATCATTACACCAACGAGGCTTAACCCGAGGGGAACCTCGTAACTTATCACCTGGGCCGAGGAGCGCAGCGCGCCCAGGAAGGCGTACTTGGAGTTAGACGCCCAGCCGGCCAGGATTAACCCATATGCCCCCAGAGAGGACATGGCGAGGATAAAGAGAAGTCCCACGTTGACGTTGCTTACGACAAACCCGTCGAAGAAGGGGACCACGGCAAGCGTTGTAAGTGCCGCCATCAGCGATATAATGGGGGCCATGAAAAATATCGGCTTATCGGCATTCGTCGGTATGATGTCTTCTTTAAAAAACGACTTTATGCCATCGGCGATAGGCTGGAGTATCCCGTAGGGACCAACCTCCATGGGGCCCATACGCATCTGCATACGGGCAATCACCTTGCGCTCGAAATAGGTGGCGTATGCCACGTGGCCCATCACGGCGCCGACCACCACGGCTATCTTGATAACTATCACCCCTATGTCCCATAATTGGGGACTTATGCCCAGCAAGTGATGGTCTAAAGTCATACATTCACCTTAAAATAATACATTCGTTTCTTCTTCGTGCTCCTTCTTCGTGCGTTTCTTCTTCGTGTTCCTTCGTGTTCTTCGTGGATCATTCCTTTTTGTCGCCGTAACCTTCGCCCGCGGCAGCGTCGGAGGGGCCGTCGGCCTTAGTGATTGTCACAACGTTGCCGGACAGGGAAATGCTGCCCAGGTAACCGTCAACCGTGTATCCGATAATCCCCAGCGGGGAGACGTTATCAAAGTTGTTCGGCACGTATGCTACGTTTTCCGGTATCTCCCTGTCGGTCTTTACCGGCAGGGTAAGACTGCCCGTCTCAGTAGTGACTATAACCTTATCGCCGTCTTTTAGTCCACATCTTTCGGCAAAACCGGCATTCAGCAAAACGTGGGCCTCACAACTTATGCTCATTAAGGCCTTGGACTTCCTCGTGATAGAGCCCGAGTGGTAGAGTTGTCTTTCCTGTAAAAGATAAATCTTACCGTCGTCCATGGCAGGAGGCATACCGGGTGCCTCTACTTCGAATTCACCTTCGACGCCTCTGAAAGGCTCGCTGCCGTAGGGCCAGATAGTGTTTCCTCCGGCAATCCTATCGTAAGACAGGCCGGCATGTAAAGTGGAAACCCGGCTTACCTCTTCCCAGACGTCGGAGGAGGTGAGGTAGTTTTCTTTCATTCCCATGAGGCGGCCAATGCCGGCAAGCGTTTTCCACTCGGGCCTTTTATCCGCACCGCCGCCACGGTGATATGAGACCGAACCCCTGCCGGGCATGGTGGGGATACCACTTCTTACACGTTGAAGACGTCTTTCCAGGTTGGTAAAGGTGCCGTCCTTTTCGGTCCACGCCGCTGCCGGAAGCACTACGTCGGCCCTACGTGCGGTTTCCGTCATAAAGATATCGTGCACTATAAGAAAGTCGACCTTCGACAGTGCATTTTCTATTTTTCGTCTGTCTGGAAAGTTAAAAACCGGGTTTTCTCCCATTACGTAAAGGGCCTTGAGGTTACCTTCCAGAGCCGCTTCTATCATTGCAAAAAGGTTGAGGCCCTTGCGTACGGGTGCCTTTGTCCATGCGGTATCTTTTATCTTATGTTCGGGTATCTTATGATCGGCAACGTCCGCGTCTTTTATCTTATGCTGGAGGACGTCCGCCTCGATAGGCCTTCCACCCGGAAGAATGTCCGGCGCACATCCCATGTCGATGACACCCTGGTAGTTGGGCCTTTCGGAAAGTAAAAAAATCCTGGCATCCGTCAGGTATGCTATGGCACTTACGAGGAAAAGATTCTTCGAGGCTCCCGGACGCTCCATCAACTCCGGACCGATAATAACCACGGCACTCTTCATCATGGCAAGATCTTCGGCAGCCTGATCCACGATTTCTTTGGAAACGTTAGCCTTTTTCAGCAACTGCTCACCGGGCATAGCCGTAGCCTTTATGTATTTCTCTATATTGTCGTTTTCCCCTCTAAAACCCTTCTTTGCGGCGAGCCTGGTGACTATTGCCCCGAGGACTGCCTCTTCAAGGTAGGGGTGGGGCTTGATTTCGTAATTTACGAACCTGCGTAGCCCCGATGGAGTGCCAACCACTATTATTTTCCCGCGCTTGCGCCAGAGCGCCCTCACCTGAAGCCCCAGTATGGGGTTTATGGCCGTTGGGTCGCCGCCGGCGACCAATACCCCGTCGGCGTTCGCTATGCCGGGTATAAGGTTGGCCGTGACCCCGTGGCCAAAAATTCTCTCCAGGTAGCTTTGCGCCGGAGAGTAGTAAAAGCGAGCCGACGAATCTATGTTGTTCGTGCCTATGACAAAGCGCATCAGCTTCTGCAGCATGTAATTGTCTTCGTTGGTACACCTTCCGGAGGCTATTGCCCCGATGGACTTTGCCCCGTGCACGGCCTTTACGTCCTTTAACCCCGATGCCACGTAAGACAATGCCTCATCCCAGGTGACCGGCTCAAGTATTCCTTTTTTCCTGATGAGAGGCGTCTCGAGCCTCTCGTTGTTTTCCAGGTAATCGTAACCAAAACGCCCACGGACGCACAAGAGGCCCTTGTTCAGTCCTTGTGCCGGTGCCGCAGACCCGGCAGACCCATAAGACCCCGTCACCGCCCCCTCTCCCACGTAAGGCATAGTGCGTATTATCGAGCCGCCCCTCATCTGCAACACCATGGTACAGCCCACACCGCAAAATCCACAGACCGTCTCCACTTCCCTCTCCACGTACCACGGCCTGTAACTGTGCCTGTGAAGACGGGACATTATCGCACCCACCGGACACACCGTAAGGCAGTTGCCGCAGTACTCGCAGTTATACCTGCCGCCGGAAAAGGGCTCTATGAAGGAATGGCTCCCCCTGCCCGTCACCGCTATGGCATAAGCCCCCTGAGGGCCGTCGCACATCCGTGTGCAGCGGGTGCAGAGGATACACCTGTCCATGTTTCTCACTATAAACGGGTCGTTGAAGTTTTCGGGATGCGTTCGTTTCCCCTCCAGGAAGCGTCCCTCATGGGCGCCGTATATGGCTACCAAATCCTGGAGGTCGCACTCCCCGGCCTTGTCGCAGACCGGACAATCTAGTGGGTGGTTTATGAGCAGGAATTCGAGCATGGCACGTCTGGCCGCGGTTATGGCTTCGGATTCGGTCCTTACCACCATTCCCTCGGTGACGCGTACCGTACATGCGGTTTGAAGACGCGGCACCCGCTCTATCTCCACGAGACACATACGGCATCCGCCAAAAGAATCGAGGCCCTTAAAGTAGCAAAGCGTGGGTATCTTTATCCCCACACTGGCGGCCGCCTCCAGGATAGTTGCCGTACCGTATACCGATACTTCCCTGTCGTTTATCGTAAGCGTTATCATATTCTTTTTCTTTCCGTCAATCCCGGTTTCAGCTTATCATGTTTTTTATACCGGGCATGTTTATATCGATCACGTTTGTTCTACCGGAGCGGACTGCCCGCCATGGCTTTCCCGATTGTCTTTGTGCGGTAAGCCGTCCACCGGACATTTACCATTTTTGACGTGGTACTCTATCTCGTCGCGATATTGCTTTAAAAACGCCAGCGTAACGTTTGCGGCTCCGTCCCCAAGGGGACAGAACGTTTTACCGGCCACGTTTTTAGCGACGTCCTCCAGAGTGTCGAGGTCCTCGTCGGTCCCCCCGCCGCTGCCTATCCTTCCCAGGATATTTCTCATCCAGCCGGTACCCTCTCTGCACGGGACACACTTGCCGCAAGACTCGTGCTCGAAAAATTGCATTATCCTTTCGTAAACCTTCACCAGACACACCGTGTCGTCAAACACTATGACGGCACCGGAACCGAAAAGACTCCCAACCTTTGACAGGTGTACGAAATCCATTTGGCAATCGATCTTCTCCGGCGTGAGTATAGGAGTCGAAACGCCGCCGGGAATAACTCCCTTGAGCGTCCTGCCTTCCATGAGCCCGCCACAGTGCCCGTATATGATCTCCCTCAGAGTGATACCCATGGGCAGTTCGTATACGCCCGGCTTTACCACCTTGCCACTGACGCTGAAGAGCTTTGGGCCCGGGGAGTCTTTGCTTCCTATCTTCGAGTAAGTCTTTCCGCCAACCTCTGTTATATATGGAATGTTTGCGAACGTCTCCACGTTGTTTATTATCGTAGGCTTGTTCCACACGCCGGCGTTTACGGGAAACGGGGGTTTTACCCGTGGTTGCCCTCTCTTGCCCTCGAGAGACTCGATGAGGGCCGTCTCCTCGCCGCAGATGTAGGCACCCGCTCCCCTGTGAAGGTACAGGTCGAAGCGGAAACGCCGCGACAGGATGTCATTACCGAGATAACCCTTGCCGTAAGCTGCCGAGATGGCCCTGGATAATATCCCGGCGGCCAGCGGATACTCGCCCCTGAGATATATGTAGCCTCGCGTGGACTGAAGAGCATAGGCGGAAATCACCATGCCCTCGATGAGAAGGTGCGGGTTTTTCTCCAGAATCGGCCTGTCCTTGAACGTGCCGGGCTCCCCCTCGTCTGCGTTGCAGATGAGGTATTTTGGAAACTTCGGGTCCATCGAGGCAATCTGCCATTTCATCCCGGTGGGAAATCCGGCTCCACCCCTTCCCCTAAGCCCAGAGTTTTTAACCTCGTCTATAATGTCTCTGGGAGTCATCTGCGTAACGGCCATCTCGAGCGTTTTGTACCCGCCCGCCCTAATGTACTCCTCTATGCCGGCAGAGTCGGGGTTGTCTATATTCTTAAGCAGTATTTTTTCCATATTCTTTTAACCGTCATTCAGGGACTTGTCCCGGAATCTATCCTTAGAGTAGTATCATTCTCTTTAATGTTCCGTAATCATTCGTATTTTTCGAGTATTTGTTCGATTGCCTCACAAGTGAGATTGTCGTAAGCGTCCCCGTCAACGAGCATGGCCGGCGGGTTGCCGCAGGCACCGATACATTCCATTAAACACAGCGAAAGCCGGCCGTCTTTGGTCGTACCCCCGGGCAGGAGACCGTATTTTTTATCGAGAAACTTAACCAAATCCTCCACCCCGGCTATAAGGCACGAGACATTGGTACAAAGCTGCACCAGGTGTCTTCCCATGGGTTCGTGCCGGTACATTGAGTAAAACGTGGCCACGCCTTTTATTTCGGCGGCAGGAACGCCGGTATGGTTGGACACCTCCTGTATCGCATCCTGGCTCAACCACCCATACGACTGCTCTACCGCGTACAGTGCCGGCATGAGTACCGATTGTATGGACGGGTACGTCCTCTTCATGCCCGTTATCTTATCCTTTAAGGTTTCGTTATCTTTGCTTTCCATTTCTTCCCGTGTCATAATTGCCGATCACGTAACCGGATTACGTAAACATATAAGAGGTCAGGTCCATGTACCTCTTGTTCATGTCCCTTATTATGTCGCAAAGGTGTATGCCTATTCGCTTATATACCTTGGCCGCCATCGTCGGATCTTTATAAATAAGAGATTCGTACCGCTCTTTCCTGAGCATTACGACCTCCACGTCCTTATCCGCTATGGCTATAGCCCCGTGTTCCATGCCGTCTACGAAAGACATGATGCCGAAGGTCTCGCCGCCGCTTACCGTGGAGTAGGGGAGGAGTTCACCGTCATTGTTGCGCCGGCAGATTCTGACCTTACCCCCGACAACGTAATAAAGGGTGCCTCCGGCCTCGCCTTCATTGTACAGTACGTCGTCGGTCTTGTAAGAGCGCCTGTCGAGCAACTCCGAAAGAAGACTCCGCTCCGTATCGTCGAGGCCTTCGAATATGTCGCATTTCTCGAAAAAGTCTTCGAATCCCATAAATCCTCACACTCCTTATCATTTAGCCGTTTATCCTGTAATCGGCCGGGTTGACGTTTATTCCTCCGGCTTACCTGTCACACTCGCCAAGCACGACGTCTATCGTGCCTATGTTGGCAACCACGTCGGCTATGAGGCTGCCTTCGCAAAGACGCGGAAGCACCGAAACGTGGACGAAGGAAGGAGAACGTACCCGCATCCTGTAAGGCTTGCCCGTACCGTCACTCACTATGTAAAAACCGAGTTCACCCTTGGGAGCCTCGATAGCCGAATAAATTTCGCTCTTGGGTGCGGTCATGGGTCCCTTGGTTATGAGCGTGAAGTGGTGGATGAGAGATTCCATGTCTCCCAATACCTTGTCTTTCGGAGGAAGCGTGAACTTCGGCGCGTCGGGCGCCATAATAGGCCCGGTGGGAAGCTGCTCCACGCACTGCCTGATTATATGGTTGGACTGCCTGAGCTCTTCCATGCGGCATAGGTAACGGTCGTAAACGTCCCCGTTGACACCTACGGGTACCTGAAAGTCTATCAGGGGATAAGCGTCGTAAGGGAAACGCATCCTCACGTCGTAGTTTACTCCGGAGCCCCTGAGAGTCGCACCGGAAAGGCCCCAGTTGACGGCCTCCGCCGCCGATATGACTCCCACGCCTACCGTGCGCTTCAGCCAAATCCTGTTTATGTTTATCAGTGTTTCGTACTGCGCGATTCTGTCGGGAAACTCATCCGTAAACGTATACAATTGCTCCAGAAACTCCCGGGATACGTCATGCCTCACCCCGCCTATACGCGGGTAAGTGACGGTCAGACGCGCTCCGCAGAGCATCTCGAACAGGTTTAAAATCCGCTCCCTGTCGATGAAAGCATAAAGGAATACCGTCATGGCCCCGATGTCCAGCGCGTGGGTGCCCAGCCACAGGAGATGTCCCGAAATCCTTGCCATCTCGCTCACCATCGTGCGTATGTACTTCGCCCTGAAGGGTGCCTCTATGCCGAAAAGCCTCTCTACGGCCAGACAGTAGCCCACGTTGTTAGTCATGGAACATATATAGTCGAGCCTGTCCGTCAGTGGCAGTACCTGGAGGTAGGTCATCGACTCCGCAAGTTTCTCCGTGCCCCTGTGGAGGTAGCCCACGTAAGGAGTACATTTCACCACAGTCTCGCCGTCCATTTCCAGCTTAAGGCGCAGCACTCCGTGGGTCGAAGGGTGCTGGGGACCCATGTTCAGTACCAGTTCCCTGGTCTTTATCTCTTTTATTTTTTCTTCTATTTTTTCCATTCGTACTTTTTGTACTCCTCCGCTTTCAGGAGCACCTCCTTAAAGCCGCGCCACTCCTCTTCGGTTCCGGCGGTAGGGTAATCCTTCCTGAGCGGATAACCTTCCCAGTCCTCGGGCAGAAGAATCCTCCTGAGGTCGGGGTGGTTGTCGAAGACTATCCCAAACATGTCGTAACACTCCCGCTCGTGCCAGTTGGCCCCGCTATAAACGGCGGTTACGCTGGCTATAGTCGGGCTGTTCTCGGAGACCTGCACGTTAAGCCTGAGCATGTGGCCGTGCCTTATAGAGTAAAGCTGGTATACTACCTCGAACCTCGGCACCTTTACGTTCATGTAGTCGACTCCGCAAAGGTCCTTCAGGTAGTCGAAGTCAAACTCGGGCGAGGCGTTGAGCCGCCTGATTATACCCGGCAATTCGTTTTTCTTTATGGTGATTCCCACCTGTCCACGAAATTCCTTCACCTCGACGACCTCCGTGGGAAACTCCTCTTTTATCTTGTTCGCTATCTCAACGGGCTCCATCTCATTCTCTCTTTGGCGATTACTTCCTGAAGCTTCACTATCCCGCCTATCAAAGCCTCCGGGCGGGGTGGGCAACCGGGTATATATACGTCTACCGGGATAAACGTGTCAACACCCTGCACGACGCTGTATACTTTGTAGACGTTACCGGTGCACGCGCAGCTACCCATGGCTATTACGTACTTGGGCTCGGCCATCTGGTCGTAAACTTTTCTCACGACGGGTGCCATCTTCTTGGTAACGGTACCGGCCACTATCATGCAGTCGGCCTGACGGGGAGAGGCCCTGAATATTATCCCCAGCCTGTCGAGGTCGTAGTCGCTCGCCCCCGTGCTCATCATCTCTATGGCACAGCAGGCAAGGCCGAAGGTCATCGGCCATATAGAAGACTTCCTGCCCCAGTTTATGATTTTGTCCGCAGTGGTTATTATCGTACTGGCTCCGGGGATTATCTTTATCCCCTCCTCCACGTCTATCAACGATAACGATGTGTCTATCATCTCTTTACCCTGCCTTCACTCCGACTTCGATTCCCGCGATTCTATAATTCATGTCAATCCCAGATGAAGGCTTCTTTCTTCCAGGCATACACGTAGCCTATTACCAGT
>JADFXJ010000076.1:0-3549 GCA_015233615.1 Nitrospirota bacterium | reverse complement strand
TCAATCCCAGATGAAGGCTTCTTTCTTCCAGGCATACACGTAGCCTATTACCAGTATGGCGATAAAAAGCATCATCTCGACGAAAGCATACAGGCCAATCTTTTTGAACACCACCGCCCACGGGTAAAGAAACACCGCTTCCACGTCAAACACAACGAACAATATAGCGATTATGTAGTACTTGATGGAGAATTTCTGTCTTGGCTCGCCCTCCGGCGGTATGCCGGACTCGTAAGTCGAGAGCTTTTCGCCATAGGGCCTCCTCATCCTCAGTAAAAAACCAAAAAGGAGGCTGCCCATGCCAAAAGCAAAGGCTATGATCATAAATATCAATATTGGCAAGTAGCCGGTTGGTAAATATGTTCCAGGCATCAGTAGATTTTATACATTAATTTCGTCCCGGTTGTCAACTACAAACTTTAGCTCAAACTCCGATATAGAAAAAATTGCCTATGAATTCCGATCCGTAATCTGCGTTAATCTGCGTCATCAGCGGATAGTTTTCTCTATCTTTATTATCCGCAGATGACGCAGATAAAAAAGGCAGTGACAACTTTCTAAGTATCCCCGGCAGGCGGATTATTTATTCATCATCTCCAGGAATTCCTTGTTGGATTTTGTATTTTTCAGTTTAGCCAGTAAAAATTCCATGCTCTCCACGCTGCTTAGAGGCGTGAGTACCTTTCTGAGCACCCACATTTTATTCAGGACTTCTTTGCTCACGAGCAGTTCCTCTTTCCTTGTACCGGAGGTATTTATGTCGATGCTCGGGAATATGCGCTTGTCCACCAGCTTTCTGTCCAGATGAAGTTCCATGTTGCCGGTACCCTTGAACTCCTCGAAAATAACGTCGTCCATCCTGCTGCCGGTGTCAACGAGGGCCGTGGCAATGATGGTAAGGCTCCCGCCGTTTTCTATGTTTCGTGCGGTACCGAAAAAACGTTTTGGTTTCTGCAGGGCGTTAGCATCGAGACCTCCGGAGAGTACCTTGCCGCTGGCCGGTATAACTGCGTTGTAAGCCCTGGCCAGACGGGTAATGCTATCGAGGAGTATTACCACGTCCCTTTTGCTCTCCACGAGTCTTTTAGCCCGGTTTATGACCATTTCCGCCACCTGGCAGTGCCTGTTGGGCGGCTCGTCGAACGTGGAACTGATTATCTCGGCCTGTTGGACCTGCCGCTTCCAGTCAGTCACCTCTTCAGGCCTCTCGTCTATGAGCAGGATGATCAGGTGCACTTCCTTGTGGTTTTTCTTTGCCGCCTTGGCGATGGATTGCAAAAGCATCGTCTTTCCGGTCCTGGGGGCCGCTACGATGAGTCCCCTCTGGCCCTTTCCTATAGGTGTGATAAGTTCCATTACCCGGGTCGAGAAATCGTTGGCGTCATGATCGAGCATTATTCTTTCGGTAGGATAATATGGAATCAGATTGTCGAAAAGAGGGCGGCTTACGTTGTCCTCCGGGGACTGGTGGTTTATTGCTTCGACTTTCAGGAGCGCGAAATACCTCTCGTTCTCCTTCGGGGGTCTCACCTGCCCGGAGACGAGTTCACCGGTGCGGAGGTTGAACCTCCTTATCTGGGATGGAGATACGTAAATATCGTCGGGACCGGGAAGGTAACTGTAATCCGGTGAACGTAAAAAGCCAAACCCGTCGGTCAGGATTTCCAGCACGCCTTCGGCGAAAAGATTACCGGTTTTCTCTGCCTGGGCCTGAAGAATGGCGAATATGAGATCCTGCTTCCTCATGCCGGAGGCCCCTTCGACGTTCAATCCCTCCGCAACGGCAGTTAACTCTTCGATGTTATTTTCCTGCAATTCTGCTATAGCGATATTGCTCATTAATCAACTCCTTTTTGTTTATACCTGTTATAATAGGCCAATATAATTAGGTTGCCATTTTACGTGGATAGCCATCAAATGTCGCCATATGCCAACCTGAAGGCCAATACGAGGCAAAGCCCCATCACAAGCCGCTAAGACGAAACACGTCGATTTTAAGTCTAAATTTCCCCTTTCAACACAGAAATCATTATTAAGAATCCTTCAATTAGGGTGCTTGGGCGTTACGTTGCCGGTAAGGAAACCGGCGTCACGCTCATGCCGGCTTACCAGGTAAAGTTCGATTAGAATACTTCAACGTTAATTCGGACGCCCGGAACTTACACACCCTGCTGCCTGATTCCGGAATTTCCCGCGGCTTCATTATTTCGGATTATGACCTCATCATACGAATAGCACTATGTACGGATTATACCACTGCTTATACGATCGCTCCATTATACCTGCTTTTGGGAGACCTCAAAATGCGGTTTATTCAAAATCTTATGTTTTTTGAATTACTTCGACGCTTATACGACTTATAAGGATTATTCAACTACTTATAAATTTACATAAAGAAAGTACATTTGTCAATAGAAAATATTTTGCTTGATTTATACAGGTATAAATAATTTAATATGTCATATGCCATATGTACTTATGCGTAAATCGCCGAGACCGTTTCGCGTCTGTCCCATGCGTATGGTTAACGTCCCGTTCGGACGGTAACGGCCCTATATACCGGTGGCAGCGATGTACCGGTGGCAAAGAATGGTTATTATAAAGAAATTCCACGGAAAGGCTGAATTTGATTAGGTTTATTTTAAAAATTTTACGTAATTCGCTGAGCTTTAAGATTGTTGTCCCCATCGGCATTCTGCTCATTATCTGGGGGATCATCTTCTGGTATAAGTTCATATACAGGGAGTACGTGGAGCAAGTAAACCTCAAAACCGAGGAGACCCTCTTAAATCTTGAGATAATAAGGAATAATATAAACTACAACATGCTCATAAACCATGCCGAGGCCATCGAAAAGACGATCGAAAACATCGGTACCATTAAGCGCATCCCCCTGCTCATCCTCCTGGACCACAAGGGCAACGTAAAGTTCTCGTCGGATAAAAACAGGACCGGCAAGGTGGTACGTAATGCCGACAGTATCTGCAGCGAGTGCCACTCCATTAGCAAAAGCGGCCAATACACCGTTAAGGATATCAGTAAAAACTGGTACATAAACGAAAACACGCGCCAGTTGCGTGCCTTTATCCCGGTAAAAAACCAGGAATCCTGCTACACGGCACCGTGCCATGTCCACTCGCGTAGTGCCAGTATCAACGGCATACTCGTGGCCGAACTTCCCCTGGAGTCCACGTACGACAGGCTCAGGGACAGATCTATAGATTCCATAATCTACGGAATGGTTTTTTTCGCACTTATTATCGTAACCATTTATATGCTCTTGTCGAAGTCGGTAATCAAGCCGGCAGTACTGGTGTACGAAGGTATGAAGATGGTTTCGAGGGGTTACGTTGGCCACACGCTGGAGGTATCGTCCGTTGACGAGTTGGGGGACATACAGAAGGCTTACAACGAGATGACGAAGGAGCTCAGGAGCGAGCGGACTGACTTTCAGGTGAAAACTAAGAAGCTCTCCGAGATCATGGAGCAAAAGTCATTCGAGATCAGAAAGACTCAGGAACAGTACATGCACACCGAAAAACTTGCCTC
>JADFXJ010000191.1 GCA_015233615.1 Nitrospirota bacterium | reverse complement strand
ATCCCATCTTCGATGGCATGTCCCGTAAGGGAAGAGCCTCCCTCTATAAGAATCGATGTGATCTCCCGCTTCCCTAGCTCGGCCATAAGCCATTTCAGGTCAAGATTCCCCCCATAGTGAATGAATTCGATGTCTCCGGCAGGGGCCGGCGAAGGGACTTGTTTCGTAACGAAGATCGTTTTTGGCGGCGTCTGAAAAACGTTAAAATGTGCGGGTGTCTCCATCCAAGGGTCAATTATTATCCTGACCGGGCATTTCTTATCCTTTATTCTGCACGTCAACAGGGGATTGTCCGCCTTAACCGTGCCTATCGCGGAGAGTATCGCGTCTACGGAGCCCCTGAGATGGTGGACGATATGCCTCGATGTTTCGCAGGTGATCCACTTGGACAGCCCGTCCGGCGTGGCAATTTTGCCGTCCAGTGTCATGGCAATCTTCATAGTGACAAAAGGCGTCCTGGTTGTGATGTACCTGGCGTATGCCTCGTTTAACTGCGCCGCCTCCTCCTGCAAGATTCCGTATTCAGTGGCGATACCAGCAGAGACAAGGGTTTCTATGCCCTTGCCGGCCACGTAGGGGTTAGGGTCTTTCATGGCAACGAAGACGTCTTTGATTCCGGCCGCTATAATGGCATCCGTACACGGAGGAGTGCGCTTTTCCCGATGGCAACAGGGTTCGAGGTTTACAAAAAGGGTCGCCCCCCTCGATGCGACACCCGCCTGCCCGATTACCAACGCCTCGGCATGGGGAGTGCCCGCCTTTTTGTGGTAATCTTCGGCGATTATCTTGCCGTCTTTAACAAGTAACGCTCCCACCATGGGGTTCGGACTGGTAAACCCCTCCGCTTTCTTAGCGAGCGCTATACAGCGCTTCATTAACCTGACTTTATCCATTTATCAATTGCAGACAGATGCTTTACTCACTATTATAGCACATATTTATAGCAGATATTACAGCGCAGATATAAAAAGTAAGTCGTTTGCCGCGAAGTACATGCTAACATTTTAATATGATTAATATGAATATGCCGGTTTTTTGATAAAATTTTGATATAATACTTTACTACGCCATGGATAGAGTTAATCGATGAACCGGACTAAAAAAGTTCTTATCATTGCCGCCAACGGGTTTGCCAATCTCTTCAACCCGTCTACCTGCGACAAACGCATCATGCATACGATAGGCGAGGCATTTACCCCGCTCGAATTGGAGGGCAACCGGTTTTGGGATCTCTCCAGCCTAAAGGCCTACTTGCTGAATAAAAGGGGTCTAGCCGTACAAAATTCGAAGAGACCATACGACGACCCCACCCAGTCTACCAACCTCAACGGCATAATCCTCTTTACCCACCTCTTGAGGGCAGGGTTCGAACCCCTGCTCGTAAACGACTTCGGTGCTGATATAGAGGTTGTCAACGAGGCCCTTGAAGGCGATCTGCTGGCGATTGGGATTTCCACGACTTTTTTGCCTTTCAAGGAGCACCTGGCACCCGTGGTTTCCTACCTGCGGCAGAGAAGGCCGGACGTGCCCATCGTTGCCGGCGGCCCAATGGTGGCGCTTAGCTATGCCCTCTACACGGAGCCCGATCCGGTTTACGACGTCGAATCGTTGAAAAGGCTCTACCTTTTTTTCGATAACGACGACCACGTGGACTATTACGTGGTAGACAGGCGTGGAGAAAAGACTTTTTTAAAGCTCTTACACGCACTCTACGCGAAAAACCCGCCGGGGGACGTCAAAAACATAGCCTGCCGCACCGGGCAGGGCTCGTTATTCTTTACGCCCGTGGAAGCGGAGATAACCGACGTATCGGACGAGATTATCGACTGGGATCGCATTCCTGATCATCTCCTAAAGCACAACGTGTCGCTGAGGGCATCGACCGGGTGCCCTTTTAAGTGCGAGTTCTGCAACTTCCACTTTTACGCCCCGCAGCCTATGCACAAGCCGCTGGAGCTCATAGCCGCTGAACTCAAACAATTAGCGAGGCGAAGGCAGGTAAAGCATTTTGCATTTGTCGATGACAATTTCCTGATAAGTCCCGCCAAAGTGGAGAGCTTTTGTAAAACACTCTCCGCCATGGGGACGCCGGCAACGTGGTCCAGCTTCATTCGATCGGATTCCATAACTAAGGACAACATAGAGGCCATAGCCGACTCCGGTGCCTTCTTACTGAACCTAGGCGTGGAGTCCGGCGATCCGGGCGTTTTGTCCAACATGAACAAAAAGAGCCGCACCGGGCACGTTATCGAAGTTATTAACCACCTGGGCCGCCTTGGAGTGCCCACGGTTTCCTCCATAGTTGTGGGGTTTCCCGGCGAGACCCACGAAACGGTGGGCAATACCATAGAATTCCTGAACGATTACCATACGTACGGCGATTGCCTGCACTGGTACTCCCCGTTTGTATTTATGATGCTCCCAAAGGTGAGAGTGGAGCGGGAAAGGGAAAAGTACGGCCTCGAAGGGTTCATGCTGAAATGGAAGCACAACACGATGGACGCATATGGGGCCGCGCACGAGCTTAAGCGCATCATGCTGGAAACGGAGGGAGCGGTTTTCCCGCGTTCACTTGAGTATCCATACGCTCCCGCCATACTGGGCATAAATCCGGCGGATTCGGCAAAAGTCATAAGGCTTATCGACAAGCACATTAAGAACCAGGTACTGGCCGGGGACACGGGCGATCCCGAATTCGTCCGCAAAAACGCCGAAATCGCGGGCTTGATAGAAGGCACCATATGCCGCTGATACTGATACCAACTGGCAACCATAAGAGTAAAGGGCAAAAGGATTTTTTTAACCACGAAAAACACGAAAAAGGACGAAAGAGAATCACGAATTACCATCTGCCGTTTTTGTATCTTTTATACCTTTCGTGTTTTTCGTGGTTAAATTCTTTCTTAAGGAGCCTGATATGCTGAGCAGCCTCGGCGTTCTGTTTTACTTCATCAAGAAAGACTTTAAGAGCAAGTACGTCGGCTCATTCCTGGGCGTAGTGTGGGCAGTGCTCGTACCCGTAACGCAAATCGTCATATTCTGGTTCGTATTTGACGAGATACTGAAGTCACGTCCTTACGCTACGACCAACGTACCTTACATTTATTTCCTACTGTCCACCATTCTCATGTGGATAGGATTCTCGGAGAGCATCACCAGGGCTTCCTTCTCCGTGCTCGAACACTGTGACATGATAAAAAAGGTCTCCTTCCCCAACGTATATCTACCCATCGCCTACACGGTTTCCAACTACGTACAACCATTGCTGGGGTTTTTTGTTTTCTTAGTGTTTTACTCGGTAGCCACGGGATTTAGCCCCGCTTTTTTGCTCACCATACCCGTCATAGGCCTTCAGATGATCTTCACGATGGGGGTAGCCATGGTGCTTTCCGCCATAATGCCTTACGTGAGGGATACTGTCTACCTAATAGGAAACGCCATGCAAGGACTATTTTTCCTTTCTCCGATAATGTACAGCCTGGAGAAAATTCCCGCAAAATACAGGGTGCTTTTTTATATTAATCCATTCGCGTACTTTGCCTCCGCATACCACGACATCGTGCTCATCAGGACTGTTCCAAAGGTATCCGTTCTGATTATACTACTACTTATCACGGGGCTTTCTTTTGCCGGCGGCCTGTACGTATTCACCAAATTAAAGGATGGCTTCAGTGATATCCTCTGAGAACGCGATTTCCGAAAACACGATTTCCGATATAGCGGTTTCTGATAACATGGTTTCCGATAAAGCGATCATTAGGATAGAGAGCCACAAGGGTAACGATTCACCGTGGAAGCCATAAGCGTAACCGGACTGTCGAAGGTCTACAGGATATACGACAAGCCCGTGGATCGCCTCAAAGAGCTTTTGCTGAGGAGGCCTTTCCATAGGGAGTTTGTCGCGCTGAGCGAAGTCGGTTTTTCCGTAGAGGAGGGAGAGACGATGGGGATTATCGGCGAAAACGGCGCCGGTAAGAGCACCCTTATGAAGATCCTCTCCAGGACGCTTAAGCCCACATCGGGAAAGTTCCAGGTACGCGGGCTCGTGTCGTCGCTTCTCGAACTGGGCTCGGGCTTTCACCCGGAGCTTACCGGAATGGAAAACATATACTTTTACGCCTCCCTGCTTGGCGTAGACAGGGCAACGATGCGGGGAAAGACGGAGGAGATCGCAAACTTCTCGGAAATAGGCGACTTCATAAACTACCCCGTCAAGACGTACTCCACCGGCATGTTCGTCAGGCTCGCCTTCTCCGTGGCCACCGTGATAAACCCCGACGTACTGATAGTGGACGAGGCCCTTTCGGTGGGTGACCAGTATTTCCAGAAAAAATGTCTCGACAAGATGCGGGAATTCAAAGAAAAATGCAAGACCATACTATTTTGCACCCACGACATGTACTCGATAAAGACTTTCTGCAATAAAGTCATGTGGCTTCACGGCGGCAAAGTAAAGATGTTCGGCAACACCGACGTAGTAGTGGAGGCATACACCGAACACGAGTACGAAAAGTCGGCAAGTTCCAATAGCCACGACGACTTTGCCCGCCATCCGGGAAGCCCACAGTCATTTTTGTTTGTAAAAAACCTCGTCGTCG
>JADFXJ010000190.1 GCA_015233615.1 Nitrospirota bacterium | reverse complement strand
ATTTTAAAAGTACCCTGTATAGCCAAACTCCGGTATAGAAACAACGGACAACAATCCCTCAAAGTGGAGCCCCCGAATTTTATACCAGATTCTCATAGTTGAATCTTCGAAAAGAAATAGCTTCCGAGCAAGAGCAAAATAGTGGACAGGATTCCGAGCACTACAAAGTCCGTTCCCAATCCAAAATGAAATCCGTGGCTCAGTGCCCCTCGCAGCCCATCGACTCCGTAAGACATAGGGTTGAAATTGATAGCGATTCTTAATACCTTTGGTACGTCATTAAGCGGGAAGAGTGCTCCCGAAAAGAAAAAGAGTGGCATAACCAGGAAATTCATGATAAGCGGAAAAGCCTGCATATCCTCAAGTAACGAACCGACTACCGTTCCGACCGCGGTAAACAGGATTGCGATGAGAAACATAAAGATAAGCGCCACCGGTAAGAGAGCTGCGTTTTCGACCCGAAAACCCGCGATAAGACATACGAAAAAAACTATGATTCCCTGAACCATCGCAACTGCAGTTCCACCCAGAGTACGGCCCAAAACTATTTGAAAGCGCGGCACCGGTGCTACCAGCGTTTCCTTCAAAAAGCCAAATTGTCGGTCCCAGATAATTTCGATTCCCGAAAACATCGCAGTGAACAGGATTCCCATAGAAATGATACCGGGAGCGAGGAACTGGATATAATTTCCTTCGCCCGCTTTTTCGTAAGTCCGGCCGAAACCAAAACCCAGTGCGAGAAAAAACAGGAGAGGTTGCCCAAGCGATCCAATTATACGGGTACGGGCACGGACGTATCGTTTTAGTTGCCTCATGCAAAGAATGTAGACTACGTTCATTTGCGCCCCCAAAGCTTTGCCATGTTGCGCATTCGATCGACTCCGGTGACTTCCTCATCGCGAATCTCACGTCCGGTTAAGGCTATAAAAGCGTCTTCAAGCGACTGAGTTTGAGTCTTTTCCTTTAATGCCGAGGGCGTTCCTTGTGCTATGATCTTTCCACGATCGATTACTGCGACTTCGTCTGCGACACGATCGGCCTCCTCCATATAATGTGTCGTAAAGAAAACCGTGATATGGTGTTCATTGCTTAAAAACCGGATGTACTTCCAGATATGGTTTCGGGTTTGAGGATCAAGGCCCAGCGTCGGTTCATCGAGAAAGAGAATCGTAGGCACGTGCAAAAGCGCACGGGCGATTTCAAGCCTTCGCTTCATGCCGCCCGAAAAATTCTTTGCAAAATCCTTTCTTCGATCCCAAAGGTCGACGAAATTGAGAAACTTTTCAATCCTGTTTTTTCTTTCCTTCGATGGAATTCCATAGAGGACGGCGTGTAGCTCAAGATTTTCGAAGGCCGTTAATTCGCCGTCGAGACTTGGATCCTGAAAGACAATCCCGAAAGACCTGCGCACCTGGTGCTGCTGCCGTACGGGATCGTATCCATTCACCCCAATGGCTCCGCTGGTCGGTTTCAGAGTCGTTGTGAGCATCTTGATGGTAGTCGTCTTACCCGCGCCGTTAGGCCCGAGAAAGCCAAAGATACTTCCGGCTGCAACTCCGAAGGAAATATGGTCGACGGCACAGAATTTCCCAAAATTTTTAACAAGATCGCTAACTTTGATTATTTCCTTCATTTCCTTCACCCGGCTATTTTTCGGATTGTTTATTCTTCAAATCGGTTATCCTGGAAATTGTTTATTCTTCAGATTGGCTTATCGTGGATAGCGCCTTTTGCTAAGTTTCAATCCATTCGAAGGTATACGTCTAAGATATATGCCATATGTTTGTCTAATGCTATTTCGTGATTAGCCATAAGCTTTATTATACACCATAACCTTAGGAAATTTACCCTATAAGGTAAATTACCCACACGGTAAATTTGTTCTCCATTGTACGCAGGCTGTAGTTGCCGTTTTTTTGTCATCCGCATGTAATACGATGCTCAACTATTTTGTTGTTCTTGCCCCTGCCCGTCATTCCGGCTTGTCCGGAATCGCCCTTGTCCTTGCACTGCCCTTGTTGTCATTCTCGCGAAAGCGGCAATCCAATCCTTTTCCTTTACCGCTCTCTACTCTATAGGGCTTATCCTGGCTGTCAGCCCGGAATACGCACTCAAAAGTACTTCTTTACGAATTTGTGCAGCGTGTCTTCGAGAAATGCTTCTTCACCGGTGCTTGTAGTGTCGTAGAGTTTTTTGGCGATTTTCTTGAAGGTCTCCACAATTTGGGGGTCAAAGTGGGTGCCTCTTCCCTCTTCGATGATCTGCATGCTTTTTTCATAGCCGAATGGTTCTTTGTACGGGCGTTTTGACGTAAGCGCGTCGAATACGTCCACAATGGCGAATATACGGGCATTTAAGGGAATCTCGCCGCCTTTCAGTTTGCTCAGGTACCCGGTGCCTTCGTACTTCTCGTGGTGGTACTTTACGACGTCTCCGGCGTCTTTCAACCAGTTGTACTTGCTTATTATGTCATAACCGTGCCCGACGTGGGTCTTCATTACAGAGAACTCCTCTTCCGTCAGCTTTCCCGGCTTGAGAAGTATGTTGTCGGATATGGCTATCTTACCGATGTCGTGAAGGAACGAGCCTTTGATAAGGCTCATGATCTCCCCGGCGTCCAGTCCCATTGCTTCGGCTAACTCCACTGCGTACAATGTGACGCGGTAGTTATGGGCATTCGTGTCACTGTCCCTTTTCGCAACGGCACTGCCAAGGGTTTCGAGCATCCCAACGTTGGCTTCGGAAAGGTCCCGGGAGAGCTTTATCAGGTCCTTATCCATGGACAGTATTATGGGGTAAAGTATTATAGTAATGGCAAGCATCGCTGCCACCACCTGCAAAAGCGATAGTATGATGGACCGGGTTATGTCTTTTGTGGTCTTGGCATCTACTCTGTAAACACCCTCGAAGTGGCCGATTAGGTTAGATTCTTTATCGTAGAGGGGGAGAAATATCTGGATGTAAATGTTTTTCTCGAAGTAAAACCTGTTGTACCTCGCTTTGTAGGACAGTATGTGGGTTTCTTTGTGTTTTTCGATGTAATTTTCCACGTCTTCGCTGCCCTTTGCGTCAAAATCTACTATTCGGTTTTTTGACTTGTCATAGAGCTCGACTAATACGAAATGGCCTTTCATTATATGCTCGGCCATCATCTTTTTAAGAGTGTCCAGGTCTTTCGGGTTGGTCGAGTTGATGTAGTCTTTCTTGTCATCTAATAAGGCTCTGGTTTCGTTAAAGGTGAGATTTTTTACGAATTCGTCGACGTCACGCATTTTCATAAAGAACACGATGCCGCCAATCAGGAGCGAAATGGCTAGCCATGCCGCTAAGAGCCTCACTATCAGCCTTCTGTGGATACTTTTAGCAGAGATCATGCCCGAATAGTTATCCTTATTATGCTCATGCCCATAACCGAATAATCATCTTTGATGATTTTGATGAGTTCACAGGTGTTGCGCATCCTTAATTAAAGTTACCCTGAAAAAACCCGGCATGGGTGACTTTGCCCATTTATTCGTCCATGCATCCGCGCATCCATCCATGCTGGGTTGATTTCAACATTTACCTGGAAAGGGGACCTCTGCCTCTGCCCATACCGGAGCCTGCCCAGACTGGTATGCCTGCTTCGTTACGTAGTGTCAAAGTCTCGTTACCTTTTTTAACTGCTGCTGCCACTATAGCTGGAGCGCCGTTAAAGGTTATTTTAGAGCCAGTAACTTCTATGTTATCTCCCGTAACGATCTTTAACGTCTGCTTTTCGATAAACCACGCTGGCCCGAGGTGTACGGACACGTCACCACTCTCTGTCCTGAGGTTGGCGTGTATGCCGGATGACATGCCTTTCATGGGTACAAACTGTTCTACAGCGGTTACCGTGCCGGATATCGTTTCCACCGTTTGCGGGTCGTACATCCTCTGGTACCTGCCCTGGCATGTGTTTTGCTGATTCATCCTGCCACACCCCCAGCCTCCACCACCCCTTAAACCCTGCTGTGGCTGAGCCCAGGTCTCATAAGCGCCGGTTGCTACAAGTATCGCCGCCACTAGTGCCGTTACTGCCATACGTTTCAGCATAAACATTACCTCCTTTTCGAGTGTCCAATAACCTCGTTATTCTTACCTGCACCTGACTTTGCCACTCTTACCCGTAAAGGTACCTGCACCGGCTGGAACCTCTGATATGACGTCCGGCTCCTTTTTCTCATCTTCTTCCGAAGAAGGAAAACAGGAGCGTTAGTATAATGCTTATAATTATACTCGTCGCGAGTGGGAAATAAAAGGTAAAATTCTTTCGGTGTATGATTATATCTCCCGGAAGTCTGCCGAGAAATGGGATTTTGCCGGATAAGAGCAGCAACCCGCCTATCAAAGCAACTATGATACCCATTATGAGAAGTGCCTTACCCAGATGCTCTATCATGCGATTGTCCTCAACGTGTTAAAAGTTGGCAATGTACTTCTGCTCCATCGAGTTTCCGGGTTCTCTTGTTAATTTCTATTGTTTATTATATCATATTTCTGGCAGATGCTGCACGGGAAGGTAGTCTGCGGCAGCGATTCCGCAATAAACCTGTTAAAGGCTTACAACATAGGAGGAATAAGC
>JADFXJ010000075.1 GCA_015233615.1 Nitrospirota bacterium | reverse complement strand
ATAAATACTACATCTTCAGCCCCCTATATGCCTATTCGCCCAAAACGCAAGTCTTGCAAACATAAGGCAATCATTGTCCCCACGCGTGTGGGGGTGAACCGCACTGCTGGACAAGTGGGACAAGGAACGGAGGGCTTTGTTCCACCCTGCCGGCAAAAATAATCGACTTTGTGTATCGTATGATACAGACAAGGCAAATTCCCCGTAGTATTATACGACTATAGAATATACGAGAGAATATTCGGGGTATCCATCGGATACCTGAGATTAATAAATAGCAGAGGAGTTCGTAATTATGCAAGAAGGACAACAAGCATCCGAAAAAAGCCGTTTGGTAGCAATACTTTTATGTTTCTTTTTAGGTTGGGCAGGCGGACATCGTTTTTATGTAAATAAGATTGGAACCGGCATAATAATGCTCTTTACCGGCGGCGGAATGGGAATCTGGTTTTTCATCGACTTCGTAATGATCACACTCGGCTCATTCAAAGACAAGGACAATCTTCCTCTCGCTAAATGGTAATATTGCAGTACAAGTTGGTGCAGGAAGCTTGACTCCCTGCACCAGGTATCAGCAAAATAAGAGATGAGGAAAGTATGTACATAATAGGCTGGATCATATTGATAATTGCAATAGCCCTGTGGCGAAGAGACCTCACGGGCACGAAAATGGCTTATATTAACTTAATCGGACAGATGAAGAAGGAGCGCATGGAGTTCGAGGCCCTTAAAGCCAAGTACGAGGCGATCCTGTACAAAGATACCAACAACAACGGTAAGAAGGAAACAACCCGCAATTCCTCTTAACAGCTTTTCATAGCTTCCCGTGTCCGGTTGATTACGTCAAATTATGTCCGGTAAGTCTTATTCCCAACATCTGCTCTATTTCCCCCAATAATAGTCCATCTGCACCGCAAAACTCCCGGCATATTCCGGAGTAAACCGGTGTCTCTCCATGCTTGTCTTTACCTCCCTTGCCGTACGGCATCCGATGATAACCCAAAAATGGACAGTTAACCGTAATTTGCTTCCTGACACGTGTTGAAAATCATAACCTTTCAATTTTTATTAAACCTTTTTTATGCTTATTGTGTCTAACCATATAAATAGTCGTATACGAATAGTTGAATTTGAGCAGACGAATATGAATGGCCCGGAATTTGAGATGAATGAAGCATATAAAGAAGACTATAAATTAGTAGATTCCTACTTTGCCGGAGACTATGCGGCTTTAGAGGAACTTATAACAAAATACCAGAGAAACGTTTACGCAATCTCATACAGGATTTCGGGAGATATGGAAGAGGCTAAAGACATCACGCAAAAGACCTTTATGCAAGTAGTCAGGGAGCTTAAGAGTTTCAGGAAGAAGTCTTCATTTAAGACCTGGCTTTATAGGGTAACGGTAAACACAGCCCTTAACCACCTTAGAGAAAACAGGGGCAATACGGTTGAGCTTAACGAAGCTATAGCCGACGGCTACATTGCATCCGATAAAAAGGACTCTCTCTCACTTTTAATAGAAGAGGAGCGGGGAAGGCATTTCGGGAGCCTCCTCGCTACTCTCCCGGAAAGACAGCGCCTGTCGGTAGTGCTTAGGGTTTACGGTGGGCTTAGCATTAGTGAGACGGCAATCGCGATGGGATGTTCGGAGGGAGCAGTGAAAGCGCATTATCACAACGGGATAAAAAAGTTTAAGGAAGCCTACATGAGTAAAGAGGGAATATTATGAAAAGACAACACGATGACATAAGCGAGCTGATCCCGGATTTCGCCAGGAACGCTCTCGGTGAAGAAAAAGCTAATAGCGTGAGAGAGCATCTGCAGGAGTGTAGTGATTGCACGTTAGAACTTTCTATCGTAAAGGGTCTCTTACACACCGAAGTACCCGAGCCGGGCAGCAGGTTTTTCAACGATCTAAAAAATAGCGTAGCGGCCGAGGCTCAAAAGAAAAGGCAAGGATTTCTTTTGTCATGGATGTTCTCAAGACCCCTGCCAATAACCGGTATCGCCGGTATTGCCGGTATCGCATGTTGTATTTTAATCACGGTATTAACATTATTTCAAGCGAACCAGTTCACCGGCGTTTCCCACTTATTACGCAGCGACAAGAGTATATCGAAAAATATACCGGGAAACATATCGGGAAACATATCGAAGAATATAACGAAGGATATATCGGCGGATATAACTGAAGATACGGACTCTGCCGTAAGCGGCAACGTCTTACCTGGTGACGATTCGGCAGGTTACGCATCCATAGATGACGTTTCCCCGCTTGACGAAAATTACGACGATATAATTACGGTAGACGCCGAGAAAACGAAAAACCCCTTTCAGGGGTAAATAATTACACACATCCGCAAACAGAAGGAGAAGCTAAAATGAAAAAGTTAACGTTACGTTCAACCATGCTGGTATTTGCGATGCTATTGTTTACTATAGCTATCTTTACCGGTAATCTTTCGGCTCAAACCGAACCTGCGAAAGACGAACCCGCCAAAGACGAACCCACGAAATGTGAGAAGATGGGCCATTCCTGTGAGCGTTGGGAGCATATGAAGAAAATGCGCCAGGAAATACGAGCACTCAGGAAAACGAAAATGGTCGAAGCTCTTGGCCTGGATAAGCGAACTTCCGAAAAACTCTCCGCAATATCGGATAAATATGACATGAAAAAGCACGCTATAGTGCACTCTATGTGGACAGATATAAAAGAGTTAAGAGACGCCGTTAACGATAACAACGAAGATGCCATGAAAAGCCTCGTTGGAAAGATAGAGAAAAAACAAAAGAGTCTGAAAGATCTCAGGCTGAAAGAAATCGGCGAGGTGAAGAAGATTCTTACCGTGAAGCAGCAAGCCATGTACATTATCTTTAACGTAGACTTTCGTAAAGAAGTCATGAAGATGATGCATGAAAAAAGAGAAAAACATGCCGATGAAAAGGAAATGCGGAGAGAGCATCAGGATAGTCAGGAACATATGGAACAGCAAGCCCCATAACATCGGCCCATAACTAATGAAACGTTATACACTCAACTTTCGCAGTAATAAAACATGGATAGAGCAAGATGGAATAAGCAAGATGGAATAGGAGCCCAAATCCCGACATAGAAACAGGAGACCTAACATTTTACTGTCATTGCGAGCACCTGAAAGGTGCGCGGCAATCTCTTCAAAAAGGCGAGATTGCTTCGCTCGCAATGACAGACTTCTATATCGGAATTTGGGAGGAGGGTTTACGAGGGAAAAGTAACTATTCTTGTTATGGTAAGCGCATTTCGATATAGCTTCCATTCTCTTTTTCCGTCATTCCGGCTTGTCCGGCAGTCTAGTCCTTTGTATCGCATTCCACTGGATTCCGCTGTAAGTACCTAAGCAAATTAAATTATATGTCGATACAAGAGAATCGGCTTACGTACCATGATAGCACATATAATTATTTGTGCTTACCTACTTATCACTGCGATACCCCCGAATTTCAAGGGTAATTTGGCTATTTCTATTTGCGAAAGTTGAGTTATACATTAAAAGGAGATGAAATATATGGTCACGTCGGTAAATAGCCAATCCAATCCGATAGCCAACAATCCCAACACGGGGACAACCACACGGGTAAAAAGTGGAAAGCATTATCATGGAGCCCACAGGAAGCATGGGGCCGAAGGTTCCGGTCAGACCAATACGCAGCCTCAAAGCCAGGCAAATACGGCACAAGGAAACAATAGTCAGGACACAATAGTGAGCCTATCCAGCACTGCAGTAACAGGGCAGACTTAAACGGTTGATATTGTCCTTGCCCTATGTCGTGATTTATAGCCAGGTCATGAATACCTGTGTCCAATAATACCGGCTAACTGAAAAAATCCCTCGTACTCAAGATCGGGCGTATCGTCTTTTGATGCTTTTGGAGCAGTTATTCGCAGGCAGTCATCCGCGATTTACCTCTTTTTTATCGAGTTCTATGGTAAATCTTGCCCCATGCCCCGTGTTTTCCGCGTATATGCTGCCGTTCATATTGTTCTCTATTATTACCTTTGCCATGTATAAGCCTATACCTGTACCCTGGCTTTTAAATTTGGTGGTAAAATAAGGTTCGTATATCCTATCGATTATATTTTCCGGAATTCCTCCGCCGTTGTCGCTTATTTGAACGATTACTTTGCCATCCTCATTCCCAAAATCTATATCGATACTTCCATTTTCGTTGGGTTCCATTAATCCTTTCTTACGACTTTCGACAATCGCGTCCTTTGCGTTACTTATTATTATTAATATGACCTGCTTAAACTCGTTCCTATAGATCCTGGCAACTAACTCACAACATGCCCCAAGGGATAAATCGGTATAGATATCGCCGTGAATCTTGCAGTTAAGCGCACAAAATATGTTGTTAAACTTAAGTTGGGCCAAAACGATGGACATAGCCTCGCACACGACGTCTATCACGTTACATTCTTCCTTTTCCCTGTCAGGTTTGAAAAAATCCCTGAAATCGTCTATGGTTTTTGACATAAATTGTATTTGCTCGTTCGACTTTTTTATGCTGTCATAGAAATAGTCCTTGTTAAGCTCCCCGTATTCATACGCGTCCTGCATGTCTACGGATATCATGCTCAAGGCACTCAACGGCTGGCGCCATTGGTGGGCTATGACGCTTATCATCTCTCCCATGCTCGAGAGCTTGGACTGCTGAATCAAAAGTTTTTCTTGCTCCCTTTGTTTTTTTATCTCTTCCTGAACCCTTTTATCGAGCGTTCTGTTTAATTCCAATACGGCGTCTTCAGTCCTCTTGCGTTGGGCAACCTCATTTTGCAGCATCAAAACCATGCTGTTGAGCTCATCCGTGCGTTTTTGTACCAACTCACCCATTTCATTAAAGGATTTTGACAGCTCGCCGATTTCATCCTGAAGGTTTAATGGCGTGGCCTTGAGTTGTCCGGTGGCGCCATAGTGCCTGACGTTTTTCGTAAGTTCGTTTATTGGCAAGGTTATCGTCCGTACAACGAGATAAGCCCCCGACAATCCTAATATTAAAAATATCACGCCCATGGTTATGCTTTTATATATCAGTTCCGTTTGTTCCCTTCTCAGGTCATTTTTACCCATGCTTATATGCACGTAACCAATATGCACGTAACCTGCCGCTACGTTGTTTTGCAGGGGTATAGCGTCACCGATAACTTCGGTATCCGATTTGGAATAATCGAAACTCGCGGCAACCGGCGCCCAAAATTCGAAAGTATCCTTTGTTTCGTAATTAGATGACGACATCTCGGTTTGCAGTTTTGTAAGCAATTCTTTAATATCCGGTCCCTGGCTTTTATACCCCTGCACGTTGTTTTCGCCCATATTTACGAACTTTTTTATAAGCAGCTTCCCTTTGCTGTCGAAGATGGATACAAAAAACACGTTTTTACGCTTCGAGATGGCTTCTATCGAAGTACTGAGAAGCCTTTCGCTCTCCGAAAAGACGCCTATCCTCGAATTGTGGGCGAGAAGCTCGACGAGCAGTGTCCCTTCCCTCACTAATTTATCCTTCAGAGAATCCATCTGATTGTAAATAAAGAAAACGAATAAGGTTGTACATAAGAATACGATAAAAAACGTAGATAAGACGAATATCTTTACGCTCATTTTTTCGCGGTAAAGTTTTATTAAAAGTGCCACAAGGATTAACCTGCTCAGTTCTTTTTCATTAAATCTATCTTAAAAATATTTTTGTTTTTATAGCTTTCGGCAATAGGGCAACCCATCTTCGAGGCAACGAGCTTATTTATCATCACCGTAGCAAATTTGGATTCGTTAATATAATTCTCGGGTTGCAAGCTGCGTGACATTATATTGGCTATCTCGCCGGCCTGGGTGCCAACGTCGCCGGGGTCCGTCGTAATTACCAGGGATGCCCCCAGCTCCAGGTGCCTGTCCATAAAGGAAAACACGGGAATACCGTATTTGATCGAATGAAGCATAATATATTCGATAAGTTCCGGTGAGGTCATCAACGGATCCGGAGTAAGCCAGAGGGAATCAATATTGCCGTCCATCAGGTCGACGGCCGATATCAGGCCCTTACTATTATGGAACTTCCCCTCGGTCAGCGTGATTTTTAACAAAGCCGCCTTGCTCGAAATATTGTTGAAGGTAGTTGTATTGATAGAATCGGCGGGATTATACATAATGCCGAGCCGTTTTACCGACGGAAATATCCTGGAGATTGCATTTAATTGCTTTTCGAAAGGTACTTCCGTACTTACTCCGATTATGTTTTTCTTTTCCTCTACTATCGTCCTGGGTCGGCTCACCATCGTATAGACTATGGGTAAATCGTTTATAACGCTCAGATATCTAAGTGCCTTAGCACCTATCGCAAATATCACCCTGGGTTTCAATCTATATACCTCGTCAAGCGTTATGTCCGAGTAAACATCGATAGGGATGATCTTTTTGATGTTACAGTTACACGTACTCTTAAAACCGGCAACGACGTCCTCAAACGTCCTGAAACCGCTGCTTTCGATGACGATAACGTCGTATTTTTCCGCGCAGTGAGCAGGTTGGACGAAAAGAAACAATGCCAACAACGCCGTAAATGAAAAACACACGGGAGATTTTATAAGCTTTTTAACAACAATAACTGCAACCGAAATCATAATCTTAATAAAACACTCCAATTAAAGTTAACTTAACTAATGAACACACTATTGAACGAACACGGTTCAAAGCACCAGATTAAAGCACATAAACGCATAAATACCTTATAATTCAACAGTTTATAAAATAACACATCTTCGACTTATAACTAAATCTATGATTTTGATTAAATCACATTCATCGTAGTATAACATACTACAGGTTACAGATTGGATACATATTCGACATTATTTTACTATAACGAAAAAAAAACGCAGTTAAACCTTTTTTGTGCTCTTCGTGTCTAACCGTTTAAATGATCGAACAAAGCACATATACTATCGTATATCTACCAGTTAATATTCATCCACTCTGCCATTATAAAGAACAGTAAGGAGAGGTTTAAATGAGAAAACCGTTAGCCGGGGCCTCCGTGGCCAAACCAAAATCTCTGCCATACCTGCAAAAGGCTTGGAAGTCGTCAAAAATCGGCAACAAAAAACAAAATTCTTTGTAAAATAACCATCATATAACTATAATATAGGTTTAAATGACTATTTTTTGAGACAACGGAGATAACGATTGCTATGCAAAATGACAACTATAATGACGACACTCACGGTGAGACTAGCGGCACGCCGCTTGCCGCAGACCAAAGATCTAAGCCCGGCCACGGATTTAAACGTCCGTGGCCGGGCTTTTTTATAGTTGTCCTTGTGGCGGGACTCCTGGCTCTCGGAGCATACTACCGGCAAAGCAAGGCACAACCGGACAGTACCGCGAAAAAGACCGCACCAGCCATATCCGTGGTAGCACTTACTGCGGCCCGGAAGGATTTTAACGTTTATCTCACAGGCCTGGGCTCGGTCACCGCTCTTAACACGGCCACGGTAAAAACACGCGTCGACGGGCAACTGATGGAGGTACTTTACCGTGAGGGGCAAATTGTCCGCCCCGGAGATCTCCTGGCCAGAATCGATTCCCGGCCTTTCGGGGTGCAATTGGTCCAGGCCGAAGGGCAACTGGCCCGCGACGAAGCGTTGCTGAACAATGCCCGCCTTGATCTTGAGCGTTACCGCGTGCTGTGGAAACAGGATGCCATACAAAAGCAGCAGTTGGACACCCAGGAAGCACTTGTCCTGCAGTACGAAGGCTCCGTTAAGGCCGACCGTGGGCAGATAGACAGTGCAAAGCTGCAACTGCAATACTGCCGTGTTACCGCTCCCATAGGCGGCCGGGTAGGACTGCGCCTTGTGGATACGGGCAACGTCGTTCATGCCTCCGACGCGGGCGGACTGGTTGTGATAACGCAAGTCCAACCCATTACCGTTGTTTTTTCCATCCCGGAGGATGCCCTTCCACGGGTGCTGGAAAAACTCTCGGCCGGTGCGCAGTTGAACGTCGAGGCGTATGACCGGCAACAGAAGGAGAGACTTGCCACCGGCTATTTGCTGACCGCGGACAATCAGATAGATCCCACCACCGGGACGATTAAGCTTAAGGCGGTGTTTTCAAATAAGAGCTACGAACTTTTCCCCAACCAGTTCGTCAATGCCCGGCTGCTCGTAGACGTCATGCGCGATGCCGTCGTGATACCTACGTCGGCCATACAGCGGGGCCCCCGGGGTACGTTTGTTTACGTGGTGAAGTCAGGCAATACGGTTGAGGTGCGTCCGGTCGGCTTAGAGGAGGCCCGGGGTGGCGAGACGGCCGTCTCCAAAGGACTGTCCCCCGGCGAACTCGTTGTGGTGGAGGGTTCGGAGAGGCTCATGGAAGGCGCACACGTGGAAATGAAGCCGGCGGCGGGCACGAACGCGCAAAGACCCGACCAACAACACGGCCAAAAAGCGGGACAACAACCCGGCCCGCAAAAATGAATTTTTCCCGTCTGTTCATTATGCGGCCGGTGGCGACCACTCTGCTGATGGTGGCAATTTTCCTGGCCGGTGCCGTTGCATACACCCAATTACCGGTATCGGCGCTGCCGCAGGTGGATTACCCGACTATCCAGGTACGTACGTTTTACCCGGGTGCCTCCCCTGACGTAATGGCTTCGTCCGTAACCGCTCCGCTTGAGAAGCAGTTCGGCCAGATGCCGGGCCTTACCCAGATGACGTCGGCAAGCTCCGGCGGCAGCTCGATAATTACGCTCATGTTCAGCCTGGACCTCAGTCTGGACGTAGCCGAGCAGGAGGTTCAGGCCGCCATCAATGCGTCATTCACCTTTCTGCCACGGGATCTGCCCAACCCCCCGGTATACAGTAAGGTAAACCCCGCCGACGCGCCGATCATAACGCTGGCATTGACCTCGCAAACCCTTATGTTGCCAAAAATCGAAGATCTGGCCGATACCCGGTTTGCACAGAAGATTTCCCAATTGCCGGGAGTGGGGCTTGTAAGCATCGGCGGTGGACAGCGTCCCGCAGTACGGATTCATGCCAATCCGGCCGCACTGGCTTCCTATGGACTCACACTCGAAGATTTGCGGGCGGTTATCGCCGCCGCCAACGTCAACCAGGCAAAAGGTGGGTTTGACGGTCCCCTGCAATCATACGTTATAGGCGCCAACGACCAGCTCACCTCGGCCGCGGAGTACGGTTCGATCGTCGTTAGCTACCATAACGGCGCTCCGGTACATCTGTCCGACGTTGCCGAGGTGCTTGACGATACCGAAAACGTACACCAGGCTGCCTGGATGAACGACTCGCCTGCGGTGCTCGTCAACATACAGCGGCAACCGGGGGCCAACGTCATCGCCGTCGTCGACAGTATCAAGAGACTGCTGCCCCAGTTGCAAAGTTCGCTGCCTCCCTCTATACGCGTCGATGTATTGACGGATCGTACCACGACTATTCGCGCGTCGGTCAAAGACGTGCAGTTGGAGCTGATACTGGCGTGCGCGCTCGTGGTGATGGTAATCTTTCTGTTTCTGAGGAACCTCCCCGCAACGATTATTCCCAGCGTAGCCGTACCCATTTCGCTGGTAGGAGCCTTCGGGGTTATGTACCTGCTGAACTTCAGCCTGAACAACCTGTCGCTCATGGCCCTTACGATTTCCACGGGATTTGTGGTGGACGACGCAATCGTCATGATCGAAAATATCAGCCGGTTCGTCGAACGGGGAGACACCCCGCTTCAGGCCGCCCTTAAAGGCGCCTCACAAATAGGTTTTACCATCATGTCACTGACCATCTCGCTTATAGCGGTGCTCATCCCCCTGTTGTTCATGGGAGACGTGGTGGGTCGGTTGTTCCGTGAGTTCGCCATTACTTTAGGCGTTACGATACTCATTTCGGCGGTCGTATCGCTTACCCTGACTCCCATGATGTGCGCGCGTATTCTCAAACACACTCCCGAAGAAAAACAGGGAAAGATATTCCATGCCTCACAGCGTATATTCGACAAGACAATCGAACTCTACGCCGGCACCTTGCGCTTAGTGCTGAGGCACCAGTGGCTGACGCTGCTGGTGTCGGCGGCAACGCTGGTACTTACGGTGCTGCTCTACGTTTACGTGCCCAAGGGCTTTTTCCCGGTTCAGGACACCGGAGCCATACAGGGAACGTCGGAGGCGCCTCAATCGATCTCTTTCGGTGAGATGGCCCTGAGACAGCAGGCACTTGCAACCGTGATCCTCAAAGACCCCGCGGTGGAAAGCCTGTCCAGTTTCATCGGCGTGGACGGAACCAACGTTACCCTTAACTGCGGACGAATCCTTATCAACCTGAAACCCCTCGATGAACGGAAAGTGAGCGCAGTGGAGGTCTTGCGGAGGCTTCGGCCCGAACTGGCTAAAATCGACGGGATCGTGCTCTACATGCAACCGGTGCAGGACCTTACCGTCGACGCCCGTGTTACCCGCACGCAATTCCAGTATACGCTCGACTCGCCAAACGGCGCCGAACTGAACGTTTGGTCGGCCAGGCTGGCCGACTCACTCGCAGCACGCTCCGAACTAAGCGACGTGAGCATCGACAGCCAGGATAAAGGACTAAAAGCTATGCTGACGATAGACCGCAACACCGCCTCGCGCCTGGGCATCACCCCACAGAACATCGACGATACCCTGTACGACGCCTTCGGTCAACGTCAGGTATCCACTATTTTCACGGAATTGAACCAGTACCGGGTCGTCCTGGCCGCCAATCCCAACTTCCAGACGGGGCCCGGCGGACTTCAGTCGATCTATTTAAAAAGCTCCGGAGGAGGACGGGTGCCGCTTGACGCCGTCACCCGTCTCGAAGAGACGACCGGGCCGCTCGTCATCAACCGCCAGGGGCAGTTTCCGGCGGTTACGGCGTCTTTCAACCTGGCCGACGGCGTAGCGCTCGGCGGCGCGGTGGACGCCATCGAGAAGGCCGTCCGGCAGACCCGTCTGCCGGCAAGCATCAGGGGAAATTTCACGGGGACGGCAAGCGCGTTTAAGGCCTCGCTGGTAAACGAACCTATCCTGATTCTGGCGGCGCTCATCACGGTATACATCGTGCTCGGCGTGTTGTACGAGAGCTATATCCATCCGATCACCATCCTGTCCACGCTGCCGTCGGCCGGGGTTGGCGCCGTTTTGGCACTGCTGGCCTTTCACACCGAACTCGGCGTCATTGCCGTGATTGGTATAGTGCTGTTAATCGGCATAGTCAAGAAAAACGGCATCATGATGGTAGACTTTGCGCTGGAGGCCGAGCGTAAGGAGGGCAAGAGCCCCGAAGACGCGATCTATCAGGCGTGTCTTCTGAGGTTCCGGCCAATCATGATGACCACTATGGCGGCACTCTTAGGGGCGTTACCATTGGCATTAGGCCGGGGTGTTGGCTCCGAACTTCGCCACCCGCTGGGCATAGCCATCGTCGGCGGATTGATAATCAGCCAACTGCTGACCCTCTATACGACACCGGTCATATACCTGGCCTTCGATAGAATTGCCAAACGTATACGTCGCAGCACTCCGGAGAAAACTTATAACGGGCAAGTGCGCGCAGACCGGCAATGAACGTCTCGGCACTCTTCATCAGAAGGCCGGTTGCCACTACTCTTCTGACCCTGGGACTGGCCATAGCCGGGGCAATAGCCTTTCGCGTTATGCCCGTGTCGCCTCTGCCGCAGGTAGACTTCCCGACGATTTCGGTATCGGCGGCACTGCCCGGGGCGGACCCCCAGACCATGGCTACGTCGGTTGCCGCGCCCCTGGAGCGGCAGCTCGGTTTTATCGCGGGCGTATCCGAGATGACGTCAACCAGTTATCGCGGCCTTACGAGCATCACCATGCAGTTCGATTTAAGTCGTGACATCAACGGCGCCGCACGCGACGTACAGGCGGCTATCAACGCGGCACGGGGTTATTTGCCGGCAAACCTGCCGAGCAATCCGACCTATCGCAAAGTTAATCCCGCCGATGCCCCGATTCTTATATTGGCGCTCACCTCCGATCTTGTAAGCAAGGACGCGATGTACGACGCGGCCTCGACGGTACTGCAACAGAAACTATCCCAGGTAAAGGGCGTCGGCCAGGTATTTGCGGGAGGAAGTTCGCTGCCCGCCGTGCGGGTGGAGCTTAATCCCATAGCGCTCAGCAAGTATCAGGTAAGCCTCGAGGACGTACGCACCATGCTTGCCGGCACCAACGTAAACCGGCCAAAGGGACAACTGACGGACGCCGTAAGTACGTGGGAGATTTACACTAACGACCAGCTCCACGGGTCAGTGCAATACCTGCCCCTGGTCGTCGCTTACCGCGGCGGGGCGGCAGTGCGCCTGAGAGACGTGGCAGACGTCCGGGATTCGGTTGAGGACCTGCGCACGGCCGGGCTGGTAAACGGAAAGCCGGCCGTCATGTTAATCATATTCAGGCAGCCGGGTGCAAACATTATCGATACGGTAGATTCGATTCGCGCAATGCTCCCTCAGTTGAAGGCATCCTTACCGGGGGCGGTCGACCTGACGGTGGTCGTCGATCGCTCACCGCCGATTCGAGGCTCGGTTCGTGACGTCGAGTTTACGCTCATGCTTTCGGGTATGCTCGTAATCATGGTGGTATTTGTCTTTTTACGCAACCTTCGCGCCACGGTTATACCGGCCGTTGCCGTTGCCGTATCGCTTGTCGGCACCTTCGGAGTAATGTACTTTCTTGGATACTCGGTGGATAACCTGTCACTAATGGCCCTTACCATTGCAACGGGATTTGTCGTCGATGACGCCATCGTCGTTCTCGAAAACATTACACGTAACATGGAAATGGGAAAGCCCCCTCTGGAGGCGGCGTTAACGGGAGCAAACGAGGTCTCCTTTACAGTACTGTCGATGAGCACGTCTCTGGTGGCCGTGTTTATCCCCATACTACTGATGGGTGGAATGGTAGGCCGGCTGTTTCGCGAGTTTGCGGTGACGCTCTCGGCGTCAATCGCCATATCCCTTGTCGTGTCGCTGACAACGACTCCCATGATGTGCGCGGCATTGCTCAAGCCCGGCCACCCCCATGGGCGCTGGCGCCTGTACAAGGCGAGTGAACGGGGTTTCGACCGGCTGCGCAGACACTATGACACAACTCTGCGCTGGGCTCTGCGCCATCCCCGGTTTATGCTCGGACTGACGCTGGCTACAATTGCAGTCAGTATAAGCCTGTTTATCGCAGTTCCAAAAGGTTTCTTCCCGGAACAAGATACGGGACGCTTATCCGGCATCATCCAGGCCGCCCAGGATATCTCCTTTCAGGCCATGAACGAAAAGTTGGCGCAAGTGGTGGATATCATCAGGAAAGACCCCGACGTGGATTTCGTTACGGCCTTCACCGGCGGAGGAGGGGGGGGAGGTTCTACGACGAATACGGGGCGGATGTTCGTCACGCTGAGAGATTTTGCAAAGAGAAAATCAACCGTAGGGCAGGTGATTGCAAGGCTGCGCAAGAGGCTCTCCGGAGTGCCGGGGGCACCCACGTTTCTTCAACCCGTGCAGGATCTGCGCATCGGCGGTTTTGCGAGCAACGCGCTGTACCAGTACTCTCTTCAGGGAGACAGCTACGCGCAACTCAACGCGTGGTCCCGGCGTCTTTTGGCGAATTTGAGGCAGTTGCCGTCACTCGTCGACCTCAACAGCAATCTACAAGACAAGGGGCTCCAGTCCACTCTGGTAATAGATCGCGGCACCGCCTCACGAATGGGAATCACTCCTCAAAACATAGACAATATCCTGTACGACGCCTTTGGCCAGAGACAGGTTTCGATTACTTACACACTCCTGAACCAATATCACGTCGTCATGGAAGTTGCGCCGCAGTTTTGGCAGCATCCCGACACGTTGAGGGACATTTACGTTCCTTCGTCCACCGGAGCGGAGGTACCGCTTAGCGCTTTCACCCATTATGAATCCGAGGCTACTTCCCTTGCAGTGAATCACCAGGGCCAGTTTCCGGCGGTTACGTTGTCTTTCAATCTGCCCCCGGGCGTAGCGCTCGGTGACGCGGTAAAGGGGATTGAAAATACCGCGAAAAAAACGGGACTTCCGGCGGGTATAAGGGGAAGTTTCATGGGAACCGCCCAGGCGTTCAAGTCCTCGCTGGCAAACGAACCGCTTCTTATTCTGGCGGCACTCGTAGCGGTATACATCGTGCTCGGCATACTGTATGAAAGCTATATACATCCGATTACCATACTGTCCACGCTGCCCTCGGCCGGCGTTGGAGCCGTTGCCGCTCTGCTCATCTTTCATACCGACCTCAGCGTCATTGCCATGATTGGTATCATTCTCTTAATCGGCATTGTCAAGAAAAACGGCATCATGATGGTCGACTTTGCCCTCGTGACAGAGCGCAGAGACGGCAAGAGTCCCGAGGAGGCGATCTACACGGCCTGCCTCATGAGATTCAGGCCAATCATGATGACGACGATGGCCGCACTCCTTGGAGCTCTGCCGCTGGCGCTGGGCCGCGGTATCGGGTCCGAACTCCGCCGTCCGCTGGGCATAGCCATCGTCGGCGGGTTGATAATCAGCCAACTGCTGACCCTTTATACGACGCCGGTAGTTTACCTATACCTGGACCGCTTCAGGCTTTGGATTAGAAACACGCGCAGCAACGGTAGCGTTGTATAGTTAAATGACAGATAGTTAATAATAGAAGGGGGAAGTCCATGCTTCGATTAAGTTTAAGAATTGTTCGAAATTCACTCATTACTATATGTGTGGCGCTTGCGCTCATTTCAGCCTGTACGATGGGGCCGGATTACGTGAGGCCAAAGGCCGCGGTACCACCTGCTTATAAAGAGATGGACGGCTGGAAGGTGGCTAAGCCCAATGACGACGCGATAAGAGAAAAATGGTGGGAAATTTTTAACGATCCGCTTTTAAACGATCTCCAGGACAGGGTTGACATATCCAACCAAAACGTAGCTCAGGCGGAGGCACAGTTCAGGCAGGCCCGCGCGCTGGTGCAGTCGGCCAGGGCCGGCTACTTTCCGGTGATAGCGGCAGGCCCGTCGGCTGTACGCTCTAAGACATCGGCCAACACTGCTAAAGGACAGGGTAAGGCTTCGTCCGCCGGCGCTACAAGCGATTACTTGTTGCCTTTAGACGTGTCCTGGGAACCGGATTTTTGGGGACGGGTTGCCCGTACGGTGGAGGCAAGCGTTGCCGGTGCCGCCGCGAGCGAGTCGGTGCTACAGTCCGTCCGCCTGAGTGCTCACGCCGAACTGGCGCAGGACTACTTTCAATTACGTACACTGGACGCGCAGAGACAGCTTTTCGACGGCACAATAGATTATTACAAAAAGTACCTGGTACTGACAAAGAACCGGTACTCAAGCGGCGTAGCCTCCAGGGCGGACGTGCTGCTGGCGGAAACCCAATTAAAGACCACCCAGGCTCAGGCTCTCGATCTCGGCGTTGCCCGCGCGACGTTGGAACATGCTATAGCACTTATCGTTGGAACACCGGCATCCGACTTTTCCATAGCCGTAGGACAGCCCGATGCAACCCTTACGGACATACCCGTCGGAGTGCCGTCGGAACTCCTCGAGCGCAGACCCGATATTGCATCGGCTCAGAGGCGCGTCGCTGCAGCAAATGCCGGAATTGGAGTTGCGAAATCGGCATATTTCCCGACTATTTCTCTTACCGCAAACGGTGGCTTCGAGAGCTCGCTTGCGGGCAACCTCCTAACGTGGCCAAGCCGCTTCTGGTCGCTTGGAGCATCGATAGCCGGCACCATCTTCGAAGGAGGGGCAAGGAATGCACAGGTTGAGCAGGCGCGGGCTAACTATGACGCAACGGTAGCGGCTTATCGGCAGAGCGTGCTCACGGCATTTCAGGAAGTAGAGGACTATCTGGCCACGCTTGCCATACTGGAGAAAGAGGCCGCGGCGCAGCAGGAGGCGGTGCTTGCCTCGCGACAATCCCTGGACTTAACCATTAACCAGTACAAGGCGGGAACGGTTAGCTACCTTAACGTAATAGTTGCAGAAACCACGCTCCTGGCCAACGAAAAAACCGCGACGGACATAATCGGCCGCCGTAAGGCGGCAAGCGTCCTCCTTATCAAGGCTCTGGGTGGAGGCTGGAAAGAGAAAAACTATTCCCCCGGCAAGGTTATTTTCTGAATCTCTGGTGGCAGTTAACGCAGCCGTCGAGGAGCCTTTTCGTAATGGCGAGCATCTCCTTTTCGTCGTTTTTCTTAGCGGCAATGGCCAGAGAGTCCAGGTCGGCGTGGAACACCTTGTCCATTTGCACAAACTCCTTAACCCGTTTGGGATTCTTAGGGATCTTAACGACTCCGGATCGTATGCCCTCGCGGGTCTTTCTCTGAGTGCCATGCATGGAAGTGAGCGCTTTATAGACACCCTTGCCGTCATGGATGGCAACGGCGGACACCAGGTCCCTGTAGGCACGGTCGAGTGTCTGCATCTCTTCGAGCAATGGGTTGTCTCCCTGAGAGCGGGCTGTGATTTCGTCCGTGGGAGCGTTACTTTTGGCAAAGAGCAAATCCACGGGTATCAACCGGGCCATGTATAATGAAAAAATGGCCACGAGCATAATCATTGCCGTTTTAATGCATCTTGTGAACTTGCTTTTTTCCACCGCCGGTTTTCTCCTTTCTTACGATTATTGCAGGACAAGCGTTTTATCGGGCGTGTTATAATATAACATTATTCCGGTACATAATTTAAAGAGGAGCTCTATGGCAACCTTGACAAATCGTATATTAAAAGATATAATGTGTGAAGGGTTAGGATTATTTTTATTAAAAGTACCGCCGGAGGGTTAATTTATTCATACTTGTCACCGAAAAACTACCGAAAAACTTGCAGGTCAGTGTTCCCTTATCGATTTGGAAAAAGGGTACGAGCTTTTGTGAGGCATTCCATGGCAAACCATTTTCTACGATCGCGGTCGTTCGTGCTACGGATACACCTTCGAAGCGAACGGTATATTACCGGAGGTCCGAGATGAGCGGCCCGAAGAAGAAAGTACCATGCCCGGCCACGGTTGCATTCGAAGCGTTCTCGAAGGCATTTCAGGGTTTCGAAAATTCGAAAATCGAGAGGAAGAAGTGCTGGGAGTTTTCCGGCTGCATGAAAGACAAGGATGGCAGATGCTCGGCTTTTACCAAAAGTGCCGGCAGAAGGTGCTGGCTGGTCGCAGGCACGTTAAGTGGCAGCGAGCCCGAATGCGAGCTTGCAAAAACTATCGAAAGCTGTAAAGATTGCGACTTCTACAAGAAAATCAAAAAGGGCGAGATCTAAAGCCAAAACTAATCGCCAATACAAACAGACACCCGAAACAAGTAAACTATTAACAATAAACTATTTGATGAATATTTTTTCTTTATCTTTGAAAATGCCATCGGCTAACAAAGCCAGGACACAGCTAGCTACCCTTGCCGATAGTGCGGCTGGAAATAACGGCAGCAGTCTTTTGATCCTTAACAACGAATGGGGCAAAAGATTGTTACACGTTTCCGACATGCTGTCGGGATTATCGAAAGAGACGGAAACGGAGTTCCTCTCCATTGGAGAGAGTCTCTGCAATTTTTCTTCGAGCTGCAACGATAATTCCTCTATGGCGTCCACGATGGTTAATAACATAGAAAGCGGCAACGGCTTTAATGCCAGGTCTTTAAAAGAGATTTTTGGCATGGTATACCACGAAATAGAGTCGGCGGCATACATGATATCCGAAGGAACTTCGGGCATATCCGATCTGTCCAGCAACGTATCGAAGATACTGGAACTTGAAAAATTTCTGAAAAAACTCTCACGTTCGATAACCATCATAGGAACGCTCATAAGGATAGAGACCGCCAGGCTGGGCAAATCCGATTTCAACGTAATGACGGACGTCGTGGACTCCCTGGCCAGGCAAATATTAAAGGGAACGGAGGAGATAACGCATTCGGTACAGAGTGCCAGCTCGAAAATGCTGAATATAAACGAAGGCCTCGCTCCCTGCGTAAATCTATGTTCGAGCGAACTGGGAAAAGCCAGGGCGCGGGTAGAATCGATACTGGACGAACTCGACCAGCTCGATATGCAGGCCAAGTGGCTCTGTGAGAGAATTTGCAGTCGATCCACCCAGATCACACCAGAAATAGGCGAGGTGGTATCCGCCATACAGTTTCACGACATAACCAGGCAGCAGATCGAGCACGTCTGCGAGGCCATGGTTGAAATAGAGGGCAAATTCGAAATATATCCATCCGAGGATGAAAAAGGAAAAATCATTCTGTTAAAATGGATAATGGAAGTTCTGAAAATTCAGGAAGGACAGCTCAATTCCGTATTAATGGAGACACATAAGGCTCTTGAAGGCATAAACAAGCCTCTTTTAAGGGTAGCCGAACTCTCCGAGGCACAAGCGGAGGACGCCTCCCTTATGCTGGACGAGGAGGCGACGGGAAAGGACAAGATCAAGATGATAGGCGTAGCCCTCGATGCCCTGGTAAGTATCCTTTCGGCGGTAAACGAAATGACGGTCAGTATGGTGGAAGCCACGAAAGACATCGGTGAAAAACTGGAAGGAATAACCGGCCAGATAAGAAATATCGAAGATATCAGCGACAACGTAAACATCATGGCTCTAAACGCTATCATAAAGGCATCCCATACCGGTGACGAAGGCAGGGGGCTCGGTGTGCTGGCCCACGAAATCAGCAAACTCTCCGCTAACTCCAAAGACAGAATCGCCCAGGGTGTCGAACTTATAAAGACTATAATGGATAAGTCGGATGACTTCAAAAATACCCTGTCGCTAAACTTTCAGATCCAGGCCGATACCTCCGGCATTGTAACCCAGCGGGCCAGAGAGTCCATAGGGGAACTCATTAAAAGCGACGATTACTTAATACACACGATGCACAGCATATCGGAAAACACCAGACATCTGAAAACCGAAATACAGTCCGTCATAAACGGCCTCACCTTCGAAAAGATTATCGGTGAGCGTATAAACCGGGCAACCGCCGAAGTGCAGCAGCTTATAACCGAGGTCACGGAGATTATTCCCCCCCACGCCCTCGATCACGTCGAGTACACACCGGACCTCAGCGAACTTCTGATGCGCTATACCATGCAGTCGGAGCGAAAAGTACACCTTTCGACGATTACCTGCCCGGATACGACTGCGGACGTAGATCTGTGGGAGGATAGCGGCGTGTCAGAAAGCACCGGGGGCGACAAAGAACTGGGAGATAACGTGGAATTGTTTTAATTCATAATTTTTTTATACCATAAATCCTATACGAGGACAATACTACGAGGATAATAAAAACATGAAAGAGATCGACATTAAAAACGGCAGGCTCACGATGAACGGTGAGATGACCATATCCAATTCCATGGAAATAAAAGAGGCACTGTTAAACGCCATCCAAAACCCCGAACCGGTAATACTCGATCTCGGCGGTGTAACCGGTGCCGACGTCGCATTCTTACAGATTCTGGTTTCGTCCGGTTACCAAAAAAAGGAGTTTAAGATAGAGAACCCTTCCCGGGAGTTCCTGCAAGTGGTGGAAAGAACCGGTTTTTCCCATTACCTGAAGCCGCTCTTCACCTGATGCCGCTATGATTGATTCGCTGAAAAGATGGTTATGACATAAAGGAAAAGGAGGCAAAGATGGGCAAAATGATAATGACAGTGGATGATTCCGCTTCGG